>DATDFH010000764.1:0-5584 GCA_036522715.1 Verrucomicrobiia bacterium | reverse complement strand
GGCCAAGATGCTACTGCAAGGCACCGCGAGCCGCAGCGCAGAACAGATCGCGCGGGAGATCGAGTCCGTCGGCGGCAGCATCGACAGTTACAGCGGCAACAACAGCTTTGGCGTCAGCGCCGAGGTGATGCGCGAGGATTTCAGCACCGGCCTCGACCTCGTCGCAGATGTGTTGCTGCACCCGACGTTTCCGGCGGAGCCGTTGGAGCGCGAGCGGCAGGTTCAACTCGCCGGCATCAAGGCGCGGCGCGACCAACTCCTGCAAAGCTGCGGGCTGCTGATGCGCCGCGCGCTCTTCGGCGAACGCGGCTACGGACTCGACACGCTCGGAACTGAGGAGAGCCTCGCGCGGGTTCAGCCAGCGGATCTAAAAACTTTCCACGCTCGGCTCGTGACGCCGGGAAATTGCGTCCTGGCGATCTACGGTGATGTGAATGCAGGCGAAGTACGGGCCGCCGTGGACAAGGCTTTCGGCAATTGGCCAGCAGGCAGCGCGGGGGGATCGAAGATTGAGAATTGCAAATTGGAAATTGCCGGCTCGCCGAAGCGGATTGCCGAAGAGCGTGACAAAAAACAAGCCGTGCTGGTCGTCGGTTTTCCCGGCGCGGACATGCGCAGCCCAGAGAAGTATGCGCTCGAACTTTTGCAGGAGGCGTGCAGCGATCTCGGCTCGCGGCTGTTCCTGCGCATCCGCGAACAACTCGGGCTGGCCTACTACGTCGGCGCGCAGAACTTTCTCGGCTTGGGGCCGGGCTACTTCGCCTTCTACTGCGGCACTGCGCCCGAGCACGCGGCACAAGTCGAAGTCGAGTTGCTCAAGGAATCCGACGAGCTTCGCAACAGCGGCCTGACGGTGGAGGAACTCAAGCGCGCGAAGGCGAAGGTCATCGGCCAGAAGAAAATCGCGCGGCAGGACCTTGGCAGCTACGCGATGACTACCGCGCTCGATGAACTCTACGGCCTCGGCTACGCGAACACCGAGACGGAGGACGCGCACTTCGAGGCCGTGACGCTCGACGACGTGCAGGCCGCCGCGCAAAAATATTTGCAAACCGGCACCGGCGCCATCGCGCTGGTGTCGCCGGGCGCGCAAAGCGGTTGAGTCCGGGCGTCTCGCTTGGCAGACTCCGCCCATGCTTTTCCGGCCGCACTTCGTCGCCATCAATCTCATTGCGTCGGCCATTCTCACCATGAACCACACCACCGCTTCCGCCGCCCAACTTCCGGCCAGATCTCCCTTCGGCATCACCCAGTCCGGCGCAGCCGCCGGACTTTTTACGCTGAAGAACAAGCAAGGCCTCACCGCCACCGTGACTTCCCGCGGCGCCACGCTCGTCTCACTGCTCGCGCCCGACCGCCACGGAAGGTTCGCCGACCTTACGACGGGCTTCGATGACGTGGGCGGTTATGAGTCGAAGGACAACGCGTCATTCGGTTGCACAGTGGGACGTTTCGCCAATCGCATCGGCGGCGCGCGCTTCACGCTCGACGGCAAGACCTACACGTTGCTCGCCAATAGCGGGAAGAACCACATCCACGGCGGCGGCCCGCTCGCGTTCGCGAAGGTTGTCTGGCACGCCGAACCGTTCGCCCGCGCGAACGAGCAAGGCGTCGTCTTCACCCACACCAGCGCCGACGGCGAGGAAGGTTACCCCGGCACGATGAAGGTGAAGGTGACCTTCACGCTTACCGACAAGAACGAATTGCGCCTCGACTACGAAGCCACGAGCGACCAGCCGACGGTGGTGAACCTCGCCAATCACGCCTACTGGAACCTCGCCGGCGTCGGCCACGGCGACATCCTCGGTCACCTACTCACACTTCACGCCGACCGCTACACGCTGGTGGATGACGACCTCATCCCGACCGGCGAGATCGCGCCCGTCAAAGGCACGCCGCTCGATTTCACCACGCCGCACAAGATTGGCGAGCGCATCCCGCCGCACGAATCGTCGGCGCACGGTTACGATCATAATTTCATCGTCAACGGCGAGCCTGGAAAACTCCGTCCTGCCGCGCGGGTGGTTGACCCCAACAGCGGACGCGTGCTCGAAATTCAAACGACCGAGCCGGCCATCCAGCTTTACACCGGCAACCACCTCCGCGGTCAGAAGGGCAAAGGCGGCGTTGCCTACGAACGGCGCAGCGCCTTCTGCCTCGAAGCGCAGCATTACCCCGATTCGCCGAACAAGCCGCAGTTCCCCTCAACCGTCCTGCGTCCCGGCGAAACCTATCGCCAGACGACCGTGCATATTTTTTCGGTCGAGCAGTGATCGGCAAGATGCCCGCGAGAATCTGCCGGGAGTGCGGTTCGCAACGGGCACAATCGGCGCAACGGCTCATCCTGATGTCATGACGATCCCTCCGGTCAGTCTCACACAGGACGCTCAACTCGTACGACGCATGGCGGCGCTCGGCGTGCGCGCGGAGGATATTGAGGAGACGTTCGTCCGTTCCGGCGGGCATGGCGGGCAGAACGTCAACAAGACCGCTACCTGTGTGATGTTACTCCATCGCCCGACCGGACTGAAGGTGAAATGCCAGACCACGCGGCATCAGGGGCGCAACCGCGATCTCGCCCGCCATCTCCTGCTCGACAAGATTGAGAGCCAGCGGAGGCAACGCGCCGACGCCGAACGCGCGCGGGTCGAGAAACTTCGCCGCCAGAAACGCCCGCGCAGCCGTGGCGCGAAGGAACGGATTCTCCAGGCCAAATCCCTTCACGCCGCGAAGAAGAAATTTCGCCGTCCGGTCCGCGAGGATTGATCCGCCTCCAGTCAGGTAGGAGCCGACGTCAGGAGGCTCACTTCAAATTCCGAATACCAGATCAGTTGGAGCCTCCTCACGTCGGCTGCTACCAGTTCGGAATGCCTTCACCTTGCCCGGCACCGAAATTTCGTAGAGGCCGTCCTTGTCGGGCAGCACGGGCGGAGCGTCGTTCAAGCTCGTGATGTCGGGCGCGAGGCGGAAGTTCGAATTGAACGCCTCGTCCCACGTCACCAGCTTGCCCGAGTAGGCGGCCATGCGACCCATGATCGCCGTGAGCGTGCTCCGGGCGCCGTACTCGACCTCGTTGTAGGGCATGTTGTTGCGGATCGCGCGGAAGAAATCGTCGTGCTCCTGCTGGTAGGGATTCTGCGTCCGGTTCCTCGGCATCTGCCACGGATGCTTGCCGGTGATGGTGAACATTTCCCGGCCATCGATGAAATCCGCGTCGCCCTCGGTGCCGGTGGCGTGGTTGGTCACACTCACCCACGCGCCGACGAACCGGTGGCACTCACCGTGGAGTCGTGCGCCGCTTTCGTACTCCCACTCGCAGGTGAAATGGTCGAAGAGGTTGCCGTATTCCTTCGTGTGCTGCGTGAGGCCGCCCATGCCGTGGCAGCGCACGGGGTAGCCGCGATGAACCCAGTTCGAGATGTCGATGCCGTGGACAAGGTTGTCCACGATGAAGTCGGCCGAGAGCCAACTGAAGTAATACCAGTTGCGCAGTTGATACTCGAGTTCGCTCCACTCGGGCTTGCGCTCGATGCCGGTGCGCAGCGGCGTGTCTGCATACGCGCGCGTGTAAACCAGCCGGCCGATCTGGCCGTCGTGGATGCGCTTCACCATTTCCTGAAAGCCTTCCTTGTGGCGGCGCTGGAATCCGACGGCGACCTTGAGGCCCTTGCGCTTCGCCTCTTCGGCGGCGGCGAGCACGCGGCGCACACCGGGCGCATCGACGGCCACGGGTTTTTCGAGAAAGACATGCTTGCCCTGCCGCACAGCTTCCTCGAAATGCGCCGGGCGAAATGCGCACGGCGTGGCGAGCACTACCACGTCCGATGCCGCGATGGCGTGCTTGAATCCATCGAGCCCGACGAACTGCCGCTCCTCCGGAACATCCACGCGCTCCTTCTGTTGCGTCTTGAGGCTCTTGAGTCCCACCTCGAGCTTGTCGCGAAAAGCGTCGGCCACAGCTACGAGTTTCATGTTGCTGTCGGCCGTGAGCGCCTGATTCGCCGCGCCCGCGCCGCGCCCGCCACACCCGACGAGCGCGAGCTTGAGTTGGTCGCTGCCCGCGGCATGGGCGAAACGGGCAATGGACAAAGTGGCGGCCGCGGTGGCGAGTCTAGTCTTGGTGTTCATCGAAGTGCTGGTAGGAGCCGACGTAAGAAGGCTCCAACTAATTCGGACTGGGGATTTGAAGTGAGCCTCCTCACGTCGGCTCCTACGTCAGCGGCGTCGATTCGCTCGTCTCCGCCTTGCGCGCGAGTTTCTTCACCACCTCGACGCTCTTGGTCAGTTCGTAGACCGACTTCAGGAGTTCGCCCTTCATCGCGGGGTCGGTGACGCCATTGACCGCGGGCGTGAGCTTCATCATCTCGGCGGAAATGACGCCGCAGGTTTTCTTGATCGCTTCGATGGCTTCGGCGTTGGTCATATCAAATGCTTTCGGAGGGATGAGCTACGCGAGTCCCTCGCCTCATTCAACCATTCTCAGATGGGTCTCGCATAGCTCGTCCCTCCGAAGTCACAACGTCACGGTCTTGCCCGGAATGGCGACCGGATAATTCCCGTCGGCGTCGGGCACCACCGGCGGCGCCATGTCCCACGAAACTTTTTCCGGCATGAGCTGGAGCTTCGAGTTGAACGCCTCGTCCCACTCGACCATTTTGCCCGAGTAAACGGCCATGCGCCCGAGGATCGCCGTCATCGTGCTCATCGCGGCGTGTTCGAGTTCGTTGTAAGGCTTGTCATTCCGGATCGCTTCGATGAGCGGGTAGTGCTCCAGTTGATGGCCGAGTTCGGAAATCTTCAGGCGGCTCTCCCACGCATTTGGTCCGGTGATGCGAAAATATTTTCCGTTCTGCCCGCCGAGATCCGCGCGGCCCTTGGTGCCGACCACATGCTCGCTCACCTGCTGGTGCGTCCCGGGCGTGCCCTGCCGGCACTGGCTGTAAAGCTTGCAGCCGTCCTCATACTCGTACTCGACGAAGAAGTGGTCGAAGATCTGGCCGTGGAGCTTCTTGTTGTTGCGCACCTGCCGGCCGCCCATGCCCTGCGCGCGCACCGGATGGCCGCGTTTGACCCAGTTCATGATGTCAATGTTGTGGATGTGCTGGTCCACGATGAAGTCGCCGGAGATCCACGTGAAGTAATACCAGTTGCGGATCTGGTATTGCAGTTCGCCCTCGCCGGGCAACCGCTCCAGCCCCGCGCGCGCGTCGCCGAGCCAGTAGCAGCTCATCGAAGTGATGTCACCGACCGCGCCGTCGTGGATGCGCCTCACCGTTTCCTGATACGCCGGCTGGTGATGCCGCTGCAGGCCGACGCCGATCTTGAGATTTTTTTCCTTTGCCTCCTCGGACGCGGCGAGGATGCGTCGCACGCCCGGCGCATCCACGGCCAGCGGCTTCTCAACGAAAACGTTTTTGCCCTGCCGCACGGCCTCCGCTAGGTGATAGGGATGAAAGCCCTGCGGTGTGGTGACGAGCACGAGGTCCGCGAGCGCCATGGCCTCCTTGTGCGCATCGAAGCCAATGAACTGGTTCGCCTGCGACACATCCACCTGATCGGGATGCTGCTTCTTGAGAATCTCCAG
>DATDFH010000763.1:0-3921 GCA_036522715.1 Verrucomicrobiia bacterium | reverse complement strand
CGGTCAGCGCCACCGAGACGGCGAGAAAGAGAGCTTTCACTACTCCCATTTAAGTCGCCTGTCCGCCGGGCGTCAATGCTGGCAATTTTTTTGAGTGGCCACAGGCGCGCCGGTGTTGAATGAATGTCCGGAGACGGGCCTTTGTTATGAACCCAAAACTTCTCCCTTGCTTGACCGCCGTGACGACGCTGTTTCTCGTTTCGTGCGGCGGTGCCAAGACGGGCAAACCGTATCCGCTGGCGACCTGCGTTGTCTCCGATGAGAAACTCGGTTCGATGGGTGCGCCGTATGTGTTTGTGCACGACGGGCAGGAAATCAAACTCTGCTGCAAGAACTGCCTGAAGGACTTCAAGCAGGAACCCACGAAATACCTGGCGAAACTCGCCGTCCCGCCCGCCGCGCCGCCAAAGTGACGCTGGCGCTCTGGCGCGGGTCGTGCTACTTATGGTGCCGTGAAATCAGTGCTGACCATTCTTATCGCGTTGACGCTGCTGGGCAGCCAGGCGGTGATTCCGTCGCACGCGAGTGTAACCAGTCCTTGCTGCGGGAACTGCGGCGGCAAGTGCTGTGTGAAAAGTCCCGCGCCCTCGCAGGCTGCTGAACCGCTTGCACCGGCGCCCGCCGCGACCAGTCCGGCTTCGCACTTCCTCTTTCTCGCGACTTCGCTGCTCATCGAAATTGGCCCGCCGGAATTTTCCCCTCCGACCCCGGTCGGTGCGGCCCCGTATTTCCCTGCCACGCAGCCGCTCTTTCAGCGGCATTGCGTCTATCTGATCTGATTCCTCCCTGCCACGCCTGAGGTGTGCCCATGCGGTGCACCCTTGCGCGGCTCTCTTTCCCTTTTGTGCCGGCCTCGCTGAGGCTGGCTGGACTGTGGTTGTCGAACTCAACCGCCTGTCACCATGAAATCGAAATCCTTGATCATATCGCTCTTTGTTATCGCTGTGGCCCAGCCCATTGGCGGCGCTGAAGCTCCATCGACCGCAACTAACGTCCTCGTTCTCGACGCCGTGCTTCGCGAAGTGCTTGCCCGCAATCCTTCGTTGAAAGCCGGCGTGGCTGCGGCCGAGGCGATGGACGCCCGTGTGCCCCAGGAGCGCGCGTGGGATGACCTGCGCTTTGGCGTGGATGTCGAGCGCTCGGGCACGACACGCTTCTTCGATTGGAGCGACAATGAATGGATGATCTCCCAGGCGCTGCCGCTCAACGGCAAAAACCGGCAACGCGCGCGCGCGGCATCGTTCGAGGCGGAAGCGGCGCGCGCCGAGGTGCGGCAACGGACGCTGGAACTCGTGGCCAAAACCAGAGGCGCCTACGCCCGGTTCGCCAACGTCCACGCGCAGCTTGAACTCGGCCACGAGAACGAGACCCTGATCCAGCAGCTCATCGAGGTGAGCCGCGCAAAGTACTCCACCGGTGCTGCCACCCAGACCGATGCGCTGCTGGCCGAGAGTGAACTCGTGAAACTGCTCGACGCGCGGCGCGATCTTGAACGGCAGCTTTCCG
The DNA here is from genome assembly GCA_036522715.1 of Verrucomicrobiia bacterium. Taxonomy (GTDB): domain Bacteria; phylum Verrucomicrobiota; class Verrucomicrobiia; order Limisphaerales; family JACQFS01; genus DATDFH01. Next base: position 2,415 of record DATDFH010000763.1, on the reverse strand, counting down.
AGGAACAGTCGCAACTCAATCTGCTGATGGGCCGCGCTCCGCAAACGCCGCTCCAGCCGCCTGCCCGTGGCGCCGTCGGCAAACTGAATTTCAGCCTCGACGAACTTCAGCGCATCGCGTTGGCCTCGCGGCCTGACTTGCATGCCGCGCAGCGCAGGATCGATTCGGCGGAAGCACGTGTCGGTCTGGCGAAGAAGGCGTGGGTTCCCGATCCCGAGATCCGCGTCGAGGCGCGCCAGGTCCACGGCGCTGGGTCCTTCATCAGCGAGTACGACACCGGCATTTTCTTCAACATCCCGTGGGTGAACCGCGGCAAGTACCGCGGCGCGATCGCCGAGGCTGAGAAAGGCCGTGAAAGCGCCGAGCACACCCTGACTGCGTTGCAGAGCGCGGCGTTGGGCGCGGTGCGCGACCAACTCAAGAAGGTCGAAACCGCCCGCCAGCGTTACACGCTGTTCCACGACCGCCTCGTGCCGCTCGCGAGGCAGACGGTTGACGCTGCGCGCGCTGCCTACGTCAGCGGCCGGGGCGCGTTCATCGAGGTGATCACGGCGTTGCGCACCGTGCGCGAAGTTGAGTCGATGCTGCTCCAGCAACAGGCGGAGTATCTGGTGGCTGTGGCCGAACTCGACGCCGCTGTGGGCCGCAGTCCTTCCGTTTTGATGCAACCGGGCGCTTCCAACTGACTTTGCTTATGAAACTGAAAACGTTCGTTTCAATTCTGGTGGTGGCCGCGGTGGCCGCCGCCGCCGGCTGGTTCGCTGCGCGCCATTGGCCAAAACGGGAGGCCGCCGCGCCCATTGGCAAGGACCGCAAGGTGCTTTTCTACCAGAGCGCCATGCACCCGTGGATCAAGTCCGACAAGCCGGGCAAGTGCACCATCTGCGGCATGGATCTCGTGCCAGTGTTTGAGGGAGAAAAGGGTTTCGCCGTTGCCGAGGGCCTGGTCACGCTTTCGTCGAACAGCATCACCGTGTTGCACGTGCAGTCGGTGCCGGCCCGGCGCGCGCCACTCAAGCGCACGTTGCGCGTGGCGGGGACGATCGACGACAACGACAGCCGGCACCGCATCCTTTCGGCGTATGTTGATGGACGCATCGACAAGTTGTTTGTGAACTACGTCGGCGCCGAAGTCCGCGAGGGCCAGCCGTTGGCGACGTTTTACAGTTCGATGTTGCTCGCCGCCGAACGCGAGTATGCGGCGCTCAAACGCCAGTCCGCTTCCTCCGATGCGCAGAAGCTCGGGCCGGAGCAACAAGCCCTGCTCGGTGCCGCGATGCAGCGATTGCGGCAACTCGGCCTGAACGATGGGCAGATCACCGCGCTTGCGAGCAAGCCCGAGACGGAAATCCACACTGAACTCCTCGCGCCCATGTCCGGCACCGTGGTCATGCGCAGCGTCTACGAAGGCCAGTACGTCAAGGAAGGCGAGAAGCTCTTCGAGATCGCCGACTTCTCCACGATGTGGTTTATGTTCGATGCCTACGAACGCGACCTTACGTGGTTGCGTCCGGGGCAGGAAATTTTCGTCAACTCGCCGGCCGTGCCCGGCAAGACTTTCAAAGTTCGAGTCACGTTCGTTGACCCGAATCTCAACCCGATGACGCGTTCGGCCCGCGTGCGCGCTGAGATTCCAAATCCGATCATCGAGGAGAACGGCGTGCGCCAACGCGAGCTGCTGCACCGCGTTTTTGCCGAGGCGACCGTCAATGTGGAACTGCCCGAAACGCTTCTCGTGCCGCGCAGCGCCGTCCTGTCACCCGGTGGCCAGCCGGTGGTCTATCTCGACAAAGGCGGTGGAACTTACGAGCAACGCCCGGTGAAACTTGGTCGCGTCGGCGACGAAGACTGGGAAGTCCTCGACGGTCTCTCTGCGGGCGACCCGGTCGTCATCAACGGCAATCTGCTGATCGACGCGCAGGCGCAACTCAACCAGTCCGCGCAGGGCACGAGGCACGATCACAGCGCACCGTCCGCGCCGGTGGAATCCAAGCCTGCCGGGGCGCCCATGCCGAAGCTCACGGATGAACAGCGCCGCGCCGCCCAGGAATTTCTCGCCGTGATCAACACGCTTGGCGCCGCGCTCGCCGCCGACAAGCTCGAGGACTTCAATCGAACCTCGCCCAAGCTGCATACGCTGCTGCCCGAACTGGCCGGCGCACTCAAGGGCGCGGCCGGCTGGGAGAGCTTCGTCGGCGAGGTCAACAAGGTTGGTCACTTCGGGCCGGCCGATGACTTGAAGGCGGCGCGCAAGAGTTTTGCTCCGTTGAGCATGGCTGCGGTCGAGTTCGCCAAACGGCTGCGAGCCGAGGAATCCGCCTTTGCCTCGGTGAAAATCTTCCTTTGCCCGATGACGGAGGATGCGTTCCCCGGCGCGCCGAAGCGCGGCACGTGGGTGCAACTGGCGCCGCCGCT
>DATDFH010000762.1:0-7649 GCA_036522715.1 Verrucomicrobiia bacterium | reverse complement strand
GCCGTAGTAGGGATCGGGCGCGTTGACGAGGAGGTAGTTGAGCCACGGGAGCCGCAGCGCCGCCGGCAGCCAGCGGTAGCCGTCCATGCTGTCGCCCAAGCCGTGCAACACGATCATCAGCCGGCGCGATGCGTAATCAGCAGCGGGGACCAGTTTGCTCTGGAGCATGAAAGGGGGTTAGTCGAAGCGCCGCGCCAGTCACCGCGCAATCTCGGGGTGCTCGATGAACGCGTAGCAGAGCATGTGCAGGATGTGCATCTGGCAATCCTCGACGCGCCCGTAGTGCGTGTCGTTGATCACGACGACCTGCTCGCCGAGGTCCGCCATGCGGCCGCGTTTGCGGCCGACCAGCGCGATGGTGCGCAGGCCGTTCTTCTTCGCCCAGTCGATGGCCTTCACGCAATTGGGAGAGTTGCCGCTGACACTCACGCCGATCGCCACGTCGCCGGCGCGGCCGTAGTTCTCCAACTGACGAACGAAAATATCCTCGTAGGAGTAGTCATTGCCGATGGCGGTCATCCAGCTCACGTTGTCGGTGAGCGAGAGCACGCGGAAACGGCTGCCGAGCTTGTCGGATGAACCCTTGCCGAGGTCGGTGGCGAAGTGCGAGGCGTTGGCCGCGCTGCCGCCGTTGCCGAAGACGAAAATCTGCCGGTCCTCGCGGTGCGCCTGCTTGAGCGTGTCGATCAGGCGGCCGACGGCTTCGGCGGGGATGGAATCAACCGCGCTCTTGTGCGCGGCCAGGTATTCAGAGACCCATTGCTTCATCGCCCCACCTAAACGCAAAACGGCTCGGCGCTCAACAGGCAAGTTTCGCCAGCGCGAGCGCGCCGACGGGCACGATATCCTCGCCCAGTGCCGCGAGCTTCACCGGCGGCGGCGGTCGAAACGCGTGCATGACGAAATGCGGCAACTGCTCCGCCACTGCCGCGCGCCACGGTTCGCCAATCAATGCCAACCCGCCACCGAGGACGATGACTTCGGGATGGAACAGATGCACGCCGTGCGAGAGCGCGAACGCAAGATCTTCCGCAGTCTCACGCAGGATGCGTTGCGCAGTAGCGTCCTCACTCGCCAGCGCCACAGCAAGATGCCGTGCTTCGCCACCGGGAGTATCGCCGATCAACTGGCACAGGACGCTGTCCGGGTCGGTTTGTTTGAGCGCGCGAATTTTCCGGTCCACCGCCCAGCCGGAGCAACGCTCCTCGACGATCGTTCCGGACTTGTCGAGACGCACGTGGCCCAACTCCGCCTCGCCCGGTTTCGCGCCGTGATAGACGCGGCCATCGACGACCAACCCGCCGCCGACGCCGCTGCCGGAGTTGGTGTAGAAGACGGGATTGAATCCTCGGCCCGCGCCCGCGAGCGCCTCGCCAAACGCGGCGACGTCGCTGTCGTTATCCACGGCAACGGGCGTGCCGGTCAGTTCGCGCAGCCACTCGCCAAGTGGAAAATCATTCCAGCCCTCGACGTGATGCGAGCAGCAAATCTGTCCGGTCCTCCAATCCACCGGACCGCCGTAACCGACGCCAACGGAGCGCCAGACGAATTGCTCCTTCCACCCGCGAACAGCCGACGCAATCGAGTCGCGAATACCGGCTCCACCCTTCTGACGGTCCACCGCAATCTTTTTCCGCTGGAGAATTTTCCCCTGCTCATCACCGAGCACCAGCTGGAGCTTCGAGCCGCCAATTTCGATTCCAAGCAACATCGCAGTCGGCGGGCTCAACGGAAGTAGTCCGGTTCGTTGCCCGGCTTCCACTTGATGTTGCATCCGATGCTTGGCTTCTGAACCGGCGAAACGGCTTTGCCCGCAAGCGTGGCATCCACAGCCGCGCGCAGGTCGGCGCCCGTGACCGGCAGGGTGTTGCCGCGGCGTGCGTCATCCATCTGGCCGCGATAGACGAGCCGGAGATCGCGGTCGAACAGGAAAAAGTCCGGCGTGCACGCGGCGCGGTAGGCCTTCGCCACGGACTGCGATTCGTCAAGGAGGTAAGGGAAGGTGTAGCCGGCGGCCTGCGCTTCCGCCTTCATCGGTTGCGGCCCATCCTGTGGATAGTTTTCCACGTCACTTGAGCTGACCGCCACCACGCCCACGCCGCGGGCTTGAATGTCCCTGGCCAACTGCACCATGCCGGCCTGAATGTGCTTCACGAAGGGGCAATGGTTGCAGATGAACATGACCAACAGCGCGGGCCGGCCTTTGAAGTCGGCGAGCGAAACGATCTTTCCCGTGACAGTGTCGGGCAGACGGAAGTCGGGCGCGATCGTGCCCAGCGGAAGCATGGTGGAATTGACTGCGGCCATGGTGCGATTGTGCGGCGGGCGGTCCGGAGTTCAAGCTTCGGCTTGCCAGCCGCAAACAGGAGGAAAGCGAAACTCCAGACTCACGGAGCGAACACGCGCACCCGGTAAGTCTTGTTGGTGCCGCTCCCGGTCGTGTCTTCGACAACGTTGGTGAAGGTGACGGCGGAGAAGAACGGCGCGCTGCCGGGCACATTGAGCGGCACCCACAACGGCGGCCCGATAAGACTGGCACGGCATTGCACCTCGAAGCCGCGATTGGCGATTTGCGGGAAGACGATTTGGGGATTGGGGCCGTTCATCTGGATGCTCACCCTCCAATCGCTCGACGGCTCGGTCGGGTTCGAGCCGAGCAGGTACTCGAGGAAGTTCGACACGCCATCGCCATCGCGGTCAGCATCGGCGCTGCCGTTGGTCGCGTTGGTCGAGCCAAAGTTTGCGACCTGCCACTGGGCGAAAGTCTGGTAGCCCGCGAGCGCGGCGCTGTTGATCCACGCAGCGACGAGGTTGATGTCGTTGGTGTCGAGCAGGCTGGAGCCGAGCGGTGGCATTCGATTGGAGGTCAGGGACGTGATGCGCGTGTAGATCATCGCGTTGGCCAGCGAGCCGGGGGCGATCACCCGCGCGTTGGTGTTGCCGAAGTCATCAAGCAACGGGCCGTTGATGATCCCGGCGAGCGCGGTCGGCGTTGTGATGCGCGCTTCCCAAAGTCCGCGAGCAGGGCTGACGGGCTGCTGATGGCATTGGGCGCAGTTGACGGCGAGATAGGAGCGCACACGCCATTCGAGGCTCGTGGCGGCATTGGTGGCGTGGGCGAGTGCGAGCAGCGTGTTGAGGTTTGAGGCAGGAGGATTGAAGTAGCCCACGGCACTGAGCGTGTGGAGTTGGTTGTCCGTCGCGCCGGTGGCGCCGGGGAAGCCGCTGTAAGTCTGCATGCAGTTCAGTTGCGGCGTGTTGAAGCCGGGCGCAAAGCCACCAGCCGACATGTGGCAGGCAAGGCAGTCGTTGCGGCTGGGGTAATACCAAAGCTGCGTGCGCAGCAATCCGCCGGGATCGGTGATGACGAAGGTGTCGTTGGTGCCGCCGTCGCTGACAAGCGTGGCGTTGGTGGGGTTGCCGCCCCAACGATAGGTCGCGCCATAAGCGCCGCCGCCGTGGCGCACGAGCAGTCGCGTCTCGAGGCGGGTCTTCGCCTGCGTGAGGTGATTGGTGACGAGTTCGAAGTGTTGGATCCAGACCGTGCCCGTGGGAAATGACCAGTTGCTCGTCGCGCTCCAGCCAATCGTAAGATTTGTGTTGGGCACTGAGAACCAGTGCGACTTGAGGGCGTTGTCCGACCACGAAGGGACATTGCCCGCATACGGCACGATCCCCGCGTTCGGCGTAAGTGCTGCGAGGTCGCTGAACGCACCGGTGTCGGCGAGCGTTGGCGGCAGGGGCGTGCCGGTGAAGACGTTGGTGTTGTAGACCAGCCGCTTGACGATGCCTTCGCTGATGTCGGCGGCGAGCAGGTCGCCATTGCGCGGATCGGTGCCGAAGGCGACGAGACCCGGGTCCTGCAAGAGGAGCTGGAACTGGCTGACGTTCGTGCCGTTGTAGCGGAACGACCAGACATTGCCCGGCTGGGTGGAGACACCGTAGTCGGCGAAGACATAGGCGCCGGTGAGCTGCGAGAGGTTGTTTCCCCGATAGACGATCCCGCCGGTGACCGAGAGTCCGGTGTTGGTGTCCGGCGTGCCGTGGGTGTAGTCAAAGATCGGATCGATGCCGGCGAAGTTCGTCGCCCACGGCGCGGGCGTGCCAGTGTTGTACCAAGCGTTTGTCTGCGTGTTCTTGGACTGCGTTGCAGCGACGAATCCCTCCCGATATGCCCAGCCGTAATCGCCGCCTTTGGTGATGATGTTGACCTCCTCGCGCAAGTTGCCGCCCACGTCTCCCTCCCAAAGCCAGCCCGTCATCGGGTCAAAGGAAAAACGCCACGGGTTCCGCAGGCCGACGGCCCAGAACTCCGTGCGCACATTGGTGCTGAGCGTGGCCGAGCGGTTGGTCTCGTAGATGAACACATTCGTGACCCACGGGTTGTCGGGCGGCACGGCATAGTCGCCGAGGTTGGTCAGGCCGGAAATGGACGACGGAGGACTGGGCGCAAGACTGGCGGGGCGTTGGGGCACGTCCACGTCCAGTCGCAGGATGCCGGAGTGAAATCCCTTGCGGATGGTCTGCGTGTTGTTGAACAAATCATTCTGGTTCCCGCCGTCGCCAACCGACACGTAGAGGTAGCCATCGGGCCCGAAGTGAAGGTCGCCTCCGTTGTGGTTGTTGGCCGGGTCAAGTTGCTCGAAGAGAATCACCTCGGTGTTGGTGTTGGCCGTCGCGGCGCTCGGCGGACTGGCTTGAAAGCGCGACAGCCGCTCGTTGGTGACGACGACGAGCGTGCTTGGGTTCGTCACCATGATCGCGCGATAGATGAAAAAGTAACCGTTGCTCTGGAAGTTCGGATGAAACTCCAGACCCAGCAGTCCTTGTTCGCCGGTCGTGGCGAGGCCGGGCGCAAGACTCATGTATTGCGACTTGGTCGGGCTGGGTGCGCCGATGTTCGTCACCACCTGGATGCTGCCACCCCTTTGGAGCACGAACACGCGGTTCGTTTCGCCCGGCGGCGTGCGGATGCACAGCGGAGAAGTAAATGTGTTCGCACCAAACGCATTGACAAACTGGTAGCCGTACACGGCCGGCTGCTGCGGCATCGCGAGCGTGGAGTTGGCGAGCCGGCTGGACAGACCGACGGGTTGCGCGCCAGCGAAGCCGGCCGACAGCAAAGGTAACGCGGTGAGCAGAAGGATCTGAACTCGGCGGGTTGGCATAAACGCTGGGCCGGACGTTGCCGCAGAAGGTAGTTCCCGCGCTGTGTGTCGTAAAATTAAATCTCGGTCACGCCGCCGCCCGTGCGCCGTGGACGAGCGCCACAAACTCCGCCGCGCGGCGGGTCAGTTCCGGCCAATCCGCATTGCGCAAAACCTCCGCGCTGCAGAGCAAAGAGCCGACACCCACCGCCACGCAGCCGGCCTTGATCAACTCAGGCACCTGCTTCGCGTCGGCGATGCCGGTGGGGATGATTTTCAAATGCGGCAGCGGCGCGCGGATAGCCTTGATGAATCCCGGCCCGAGCGTGTCCGACGGGAAAATTTTGATGAAGTCCGCCCCGGCTTCGTAAGCGAGCTGTGCTTCGGTGGGCGTGAACGCGCCGAGCATCACCGGCCTGCCGGCTTCACGGCACAGAGGGACCAGTTCTGGCCGCAGAATGGGACTCACGACAAACTCTGCGCCTGCATCAAGCGCGGCCTGACATGTCGGAACGTCGAGCACCGTGCCGACGCCGATGACGGCGCGATTGCCGAAGGCGGCGCGCGCGTCGTGAATCGCGGCGATGGCGTTGGGCGTGCTCATCGTGATCTCGATGGCGATGACGCCGCCTGCCAGCAGCGCTTCGGAGAGCGGCAGCACTTGCCCCTGTTTCTGCGCGCGCACAACGGCGATAACGCCGGGGTTCGTGAGCAGCGAAATGATTTCAGGCTTCGAGCGCATCAATCTTCGCGCCGATACGCTTCGGCCAGCAACGTCACCGGGTGCACCACGCGCACGTCCATGCCTTCGCGTTTGCAGCCGTTGATGACTTGCAGCAGGCAGCCGGGATTTCCCGTGGCGACGACTTGGGCACCGGTGCTCTTGATGTGTTTCACCTTCCGCTGGAGAAGCTGGTCGGCCATTTCGGGTTGGGTGAGGTTGTAGATGCCCGCGCTGCCGCAGCACCAACTTGACTCGGTCAACTCGACGAGCTTCACGCCGGGAATCGCCTTCAAAAGCTGGCGTGGTTGCGCGGTGATCTTCTGGCCGTGGCAGAGGTGGCAGCTCTCGTGATAGGTCACCGTCTGAGCTGGTCCGGCTTTGGGCGGCGCGACACCGATCTCGATCAACCACTCGTGGATGTCCTTCACCTTGCGGTCCCACTCGTGCGCGCGGGCCTCGTAGCGCAGGTCGCCCGCGAGGAGCTTGGCGTAATGCTTGAGGTGCGAGCCGCAGCCGCCTGCGTTGGTGATGACCGCGTCGAATCGCTCCGGTGGAAACTGGTCCAGGTTGCGGCGCGCGAGTTCCTGCGCCAGTTCCCACTCGCCGTTGTGCGCGTGGAGCGAACCGCAGCAACTTTGATCCGGCGGAGTGACGACCTCGCAACCGTTGCGTGCAAGCACCTCGACAGTGTCCCGGTTGACGTCGCTGAAGATGAGGTCCTGCGCGCAACCGGTGAGCATTGCCACGCGAAACCGCTTCTGGCCGTGGGCGGGCGTGACCGGCTCGATGAGGTCGGCGGAGAATTCGTCCTGCACCGGCGGCGTCATGGCCTCGAGTTCGCGGAGGCGTCTGGGGAGAAGTTTCAACAGCCCGCTGCGACGCACGAAAGTTTGCAGGCCGAGCCGTTGCCAGAGCTGCAACGCCTTGCCCGCAAGTTGGAGCCGCTGCAAATCCATGAACAGCCAGCGCAGCGTGAAACCGCGGATCGCGTCGCGTTTGGGCGAACTGAGCACGCCGCTCTGCTCGGCTTCGGCACGCGCGTGCTCGAACAACTCGGCATAGTTCACCCCGGCAGGGCACGCGGTCACGCACGCCAGGCAGCCGAGGCAGAAATACATTTCGTCGGCGAACGCCTCGGTCGCTTCGAGCCGGCCGTCGGCGATCGCGCGCATCAGAGCGATGCGGCCGCGCGGAGAGTTACGCTCCAGCTTGGTCGCGTCGTAGGTCGGGCAGGTGGGCAGGCACATGCCGCAGTGCATGCATTGCTGCACGACGGAGTAGTCGAGGCCCTTCAGATGCGACGAGCGGGCAACGTCGGGGGCATTGGTGCTCATGGCGTCGCCGGGTCGAACATCTTTCCGGGATTCAAAATACCGTTGGGATCGAGCGCCCGGCGGAGTTCGCGCATCACCCGCATCTGGGCGGCACCCGCGAACTTGGGGAGAAAATCCTTCTTGGCCACGCCCACGCCGTGTTCACCGGTGATGGTGCCGCCGAGACGGATGGCTTCGTCGAAGATCTCCTTGAAGGCCTCGTGGATTCGGTGCATCTCCTCGTGGTTGCGTTCGTCGGTGAGGAATGTCGGGTGGAGGTTGCCGTCGCCCATGTGGCCGAAGGTGCCGATGCGCAGCTTGTGTTTCTGCGCGACGGCGGCGACGAAGCGGATCATGTGCGCCAGCTCGCTGCGCGGCACAGTCGCGTCTTCGAGGATCGTGGTGGGCGCGACGCGGGCGAGCGCGCTGAAAGCGCTGCGGCGGGCGGTGGCAAGCTTGCCCGCC
>DATDFH010000761.1:0-2602 GCA_036522715.1 Verrucomicrobiia bacterium | reverse complement strand
GCTGCTGACCCTCCCCGTCCTCGGATTGTTTTTCGACGATGAAAAGCGCCGGCAACTCGGCTGGCTCGAAGTCGCGCTGGATGAACTTGCGGACAAACTTGATTTGGAAAAATTCCACCGCCCGCGACCGGCTGCACCGTGACACTCACTCGCCAATGATCTTCACGAGCACGCGCTTGCGCCGCCGGCCGTCGAACTCGCCGTAGAAGATTTGTTCCCACGGACCGAGGTCGAGTTTGGCCTTGGTGATGGCGACGACGACTTCGCGGCCCATGAGCTGGCGCTTGAGGTGCGCGTCAGCGTTGTCCTCGCCGGTGCGATTGTGGCGATAGTTCGCCACCGGTTCGTGCGGCGCAAGTTTCTCCAACCACCCGTCATAGTCCTGCAACAACCCCTGCTCGTCGTCATTGATGTAAACGCTGGCGGTGATGTGCATGGCGTTGACGAGGCACAGACCCTCCTGCACGCCGCTCTTGCGGACGAGTGTCGCAACGGTGTCGGTGATGTTGAGGTAGTCACGACGGTGCGGGGTTTCAAACCACAGATGTTCGGTGAGACTTTTCATGGCGATTGGAACGAATGCTGGCAGCGCCCCGGACACGCGGTCAACTTCGCCATGAACTTTTCACGCAATCCGTTTGACACCGCGAAGTGCCAGCCGCGAAAACTCACGCCGCACTCATGGCCGACCGCAAGAAGAAACGTCCACCCGGCGCGGCGAAACACGCTTCGCCGCCGGCGACGCCGGCACGCGGTGCAAAGATCATCTGGCTGGCCGCAGCGGCGGCAGTGGTCATCATCGCCGGAGCGCTGGCCTGGCGCCTTGCGCATCCGCAGCGATACGGGAGCGGTCCGTCCAACCCGAAGTCGCGCGCGAAAGCTTTCACGCTGGAGCCCGAGGAGAAAGTCTTCGCCGCGTACGCCGGAAGCCAGAGTTGCAAGGAATGCCATTCAGTCGCGTTCGAGAAATGGCGGGAGTCGCATCACGGTCTTGCCGAGCGGGGCGTTGACCCGAAGCTCGACCGCGCCGCTTTCGATCCACCGCGCGCCATCAAGCACGGCGCGCAAACGTCCGAGGCGCGCACGAGCAACGAAGAACCTCAACTCGTGACCCTTGGCCTCGATGGGAAGAAGGCTCCGTTCCAACCCGACCGAGTTATCGGCGTGGACCCGTTGCTGCAGTATCTGATTCCGGCGGAGCGTGGACGCTGGCAAACGGCGGAGCTCACCTGGGACCCGCACAAGCAGGAATGGTTCGACGTGTTCGGCAACGAGGACCGCCAGCCCGGCGAATGGGGCCATTGGACCGGGCGCGGCATGACGTGGAACCAGATGTGCGCCGCGTGCCACAACACGCGCGTCCGAAAGGATTACGCCCCAGCCACCGACACCTATCGCACGCGCATGGCCGAGATGAGCGTCGGCTGCGAATCGTGCCACGGCCCGATGCGGGCGCACAACGAATGGCAGAAAAAATATCCGGGCCAGCGCGGCGATCCGACAGTGAAGAAGTTCACGCACCGGCAGGTCATCGACACGTGCGGCACCTGCCATTCGCGCCGCGGCGAGCTGACGGGCGATTTCGTGCCGGGTGACAATTACTTCGACCACTTCACGCTCACCATCCCGGACGAGAGCGATGTTTTTTATCCGGACGGCCAGGTGCGCGACGAGGATTACGAGTTCACGTCGTTCCTCGGCAGCAAAATGTACGGAGCGGGTGTGCGCTGCGTGGACTGCCACGATCCGCACAACGCAAAAACCATCCTCGCCAGCGCCGTGCTCTGCATGAAATGCCACATCGCGCCGACGCCGGAGTTTCCCAAGGCGCCCATCATCGTCCCGGCGACGCACACGTTTCACAAACCGGAGAGCACCGGCTCGGAGTGCGTGAACTGCCACATGCCGCAGACGACTTACATGCAGCGCCACCCGCGCCACGATCACGGCTTCACGACTCCCGATCCGTTGCTGACGAAGCAGCACAATATTCCCAACGCCTGCAGCCGCTGCCATGCCGACAAGTCCGCCGACTGGGCGCTCGAAGCGTGCGTGAAATGGTACGGCCCGAAAATGGAGCGCCCGACCCGCACGCGCGCGCAATCGATCGCGCAGGCGCGCGCCAACACGCCCGGCGCGCACATCAACCTTCTGCGGATGCTCACCGACGAACCGCTCCCGCTTTGGCGCGCGGTCGCAGCGAACCTATTGCGCAACTTTACCCGCGAGCCCGGTGTGGTGGCCGCACTGACGCGCGTGACGAAGGACACGAACGAACTCGTCCGCGCGATGGCCGCCCGCGCGCTTGAACAACCCGCGCAGCAATGCGACCCCGCCGCGATCGACGTGCTGGAAGTTTTGCTCGACGACCCGGTGCGCGCGGTGCGTGTGGACGCGGCGTGGAGTTTTCGCGCGCGCATCGTGACCAACTCCACCGCCGGCTCTGAACTCGTCCACTCGCTCACGCTCAACCGTGACCAACCGCTCGGCCTGTTGCAGTGGGGAAATTTTCTCGCCGACCGGGGCGATCGCGCCGGCGCACTCGCCGCCTTCCGACAGGCCGTCGAATGGGACAAAGGTTCGCCGCCGCTCCGCCACGCGT
>DATDFH010000760.1:0-5724 GCA_036522715.1 Verrucomicrobiia bacterium | reverse complement strand
CAAGGTGCGCGCGAAGGGAACGGACACCGCGACGCACGATCTGCTCTTCACGCTGCGTGCGCACGGCTTCGATGAACGAAGCGTCGACGGCGTCGGTGTGCCAAGGCCGCTCGGGGTGGTGCCGAAGTTTCGGATGTGGCTTCAGCAGAAGACGTCTGGCATTTCATCGGCGGAGTTGTTGCCGAGTGGTGACGGCGTCGCACTCGCACGGCGCATCGCCGAGGCGGCGCACAAGATTCACGTTCTAAACCTTGCGCCGCGACGCGAGCACACGATGGCGGGCGAGCTAAGAATCCTGCACGAGCGGCTCGGATTGCTGGCGCAGCAGCGACGCGAGTGGAAAACGCGGCTAGAACGAGTGCTCGAAGGCTGCGAGAGAATTGCCGCAGGCGTGCCGACGACGGAGCCGCGGCCAATTCACCGTGATTTCTATCCGGCGCAGGTGCTCGTGGACGGCGGGCGGCTGTGGCTGCTGGACTTCGATTTGTTTTGTCTAGGCGATCCGGCAGTGGACGTGGGGAACTTCGTCGGGCACATCACGGAGCAGAGCGTGCGCTCGACGGGCAATCCGCGCGCGCTGGCGGAAGTGGAAGCTGCGCTGGCGGAGCGTTTCGTGGAACTGAGCGGGCCGGCGTCGCGCGCAGCGGTGGAGGTCTGCACGACATTGACGCTGGTGCGGCACGTGCACATCAGCACGCTGTTCCCGGAGCGGCAACCGTTCACGGAGCGCCTGCTGGAGTATTGCGAGGAGCGCCTGAGCGGATCGCAAACCTAATACGTACTGATGCGATAAAAGCGCTTCTGGCCGGTGGCGGCGGGGTCATTGATGACGATCACGCCGCCGGTGCCGGCCGCGTTGGTCAGGAACATCCACGTCGGGTCGGCTTGCAGGTCATTCTTGAATTCGATGGTGTAGTTGAGCGCACTCTCGCTTTGGAACGAGGCATCATAGCTGCCGCCGGTCAGCGTGGTGCTGGTCACCAGCGGCACGACAAGCACACGAAGCACGGCGTTGGAACTGGGCGTGGTGCCGCCCGGGCCGTTGACCAGCACAGAGTAAGTGCCAGCGTCGGTGGCGGCGACGTTCGCGAGGGAGAGTAGTGCCGTGGTCGCGGCCGGGAGGTTGGTGCCGTTGCGTTGCCACTGGTAGGCGAGCGGCGGATCGCTGTAAGCCGCCACCTTGAAGCTCGCGTTGGCGCCGGGCAAGGTGGTAACGTTGGTCGGCTGCGACGTGATGACCGGCGGGAGGGAAGAGCCGCAGTTGGTGGCAATGGTGCCGAAGTTGGTGAGCGGTCCGACGATGGTGCCGCAGCCGATGAGTACGGCGTTGGAATTGATGACGAGTCCGTTGAGGAAACGGTTGGTGCCGCCGCGCAGATGGAGCACCGCGAGATTGGTGCCGTCGCCGACGAAGAAAGGCGTCCCGTTCGAGACGGTGGTGTCATAGACGCTCAACGTCCCGCCGCGATGCGTGAACCTGCCCTTCGGATCGGGGAGGTTGAAAATATCGACGACTACAAGTCCATCCGTGAGGGTGAATGTTCCGTTGGAAACCGTGAGCGTGCCATCGGCGAGTTCGTTCGTGATGTTGAGCGTGCCTCCGACGACGGAGACAACGCCCGTCGAGAGCATCGTTCCCGCAGCCAGGCTGCCGACGTTGAACGTGTTGGTGACCGTGGTGACTCCGCCCGCGACTGTAAACGTGCCGCGGGCGAGGTTGGTCTGGCCCGAGATGGTAACGTGGCGTACGTTCACCGTACCGTTGGAGACGGAAAAGCGCCCGATGTTTTCGCGGCCGACATGGATGTGGCAGTCGGGCGCATTGATGCGTCCAGTGCCGGCCACATTGACTTCACCGGTGGAGCCGGGCAGGCGCGCGATGTTGAGCGAGGTGAGGTTCGAAACGTAACCACCAAGGACGATCAGTCTGCCGTCGGAAGTATTGTCCTGCCCGACGGAGATCGTATCGGCCAGCACCGCCCCGCCGGAGATCTGCATCAGGCCGGTGCCGTCGTCGCCGACGCGAATGTCGTTGGTGGTAGCGATTTGCCCACCCGTGACGAAAACGTGGCCGGTGGAGCCGATGTTGTCGGCGATGGTGAAGCGGTTGGTGAGGTCGATTAACCCAGCGTTGAGGAACAATGTCCCAAACGAACCGGGAAGGTCGCCCACTTCGATGTCATAGCAGTTGATGGCGCCGCCGTTCATAGTCATCTGAGCGGCTCCGTTGCGGCCGACGCGCAAGATGGCGTTCGTTGGATCAGCGGAATTATCGAAGACGAAGATCAGGCCGCTCTCGAAGGTGCACCGGCCGCTATCGACGTTGAAGGCCGTGGGCGGCACGCTGGCATCGATATGAAAGGTCGAGTTGGTGATCATGATCACGCCGTTGCTCAGGACGTTGAGGTCTTTCCGAAGCAAGAACACGTTCGTTCCGAGATTGTCCACGAGAAGCGTGTTGGTGGAACCCGCCGCGGCGCCGACGTCGAGGCGGCGGATGGTGCGGTTGGCGGTGGGGGTTGCGGTGTTGATGGTGACGGTCTTGGCGCCGCCGTTGGCGATGTTGGTGAGATACGCCACGCCTGTGCTGGAAATGGGCGCCACATTGTTCAACCAGTTGTTTGTGGTGCCCCAGAAACCGCTGTTCCGATTGGTCCAGATGGCGTCGGCGCACCAGGCGCGCGGGACGAACAAGATGGACGCCAGCAACAGCCAGGTCAGTCGCAGGGTCGGTTGACTCAATTGCATGAGATCGAATTGTATAACCGAAGTGCTGGCATGGTGCGAGCCGTTCTCGGCCGAAGGCGCGTCTTTTTTGGCATTTCCAACCGATGGCGTTGCACTTGCGAGAGAAGTCAGGTATCGAGTGGGGCACGAGCCAGACCCACGACGCTTGATGAATCCGGCCCGACAACGGGCGCGCCAGATGCCGCGCGCCTTTACGCTAATTGAACTGCTGGTGGTCATCGCGATCATCGGTCTGCTGGCCTCGATACTGTTGCCGGCGCTCGCCGGCGCGAAAGAAAAGGCGCGCTCCGTTGCCTGCATGAGCAATCTCCGGCAGATGGGGACCGGCCTCCATCTCTACGCCACCGACCACAACGGGAAGATGATCCCCGCCGATACCAGCCGGCGAAATGGCGCGGCCAACCAGGACGGCTGGCCCACGATCTTGGTCAACACCAGTTGCATTGAGGCTCCGACGGGTCGCTCCTTCACGCTCATCCGAAGCACCCTCTCCGTATTTTATTGTCCGTCAGGGATCCCCGAGGTTTACCAGAACAATCCCGTGTCGCGGTCGGACACGGAAGGGGCCAGGGCGTACGCGTTCGCTTCCGACAGCGCCTCCTCGCGCTTTCACATTCACTGCTGGTATGGCATCAATGCCGCCACCGGCGACGCCGACTCGTACCCGTTTCTCCGCACACCGCTGGACACGCGGCAGTTCGTCGAGCGTGATATGAGCGACGCGCTGCCGAACATGCCCGCGCTCTTCGACGGCTTCTGGCTGCTCAACGGCAAGGACGAGCGCATCAACGCCCGCCACTCCAAGCGTTCCCGCACCAACATCCTGCTCTTCGACAACAGCGTCTCCAGCTACGACACCTTCGCGCTGCCCAGCGTGCGCAACACGAATGCCAACCTCGAACTGCGCTGGCGCTTCTAAACCCGCTCCTCATGCCAGACTCCACGAACAGAAACCTCCTCATCGGCGCTGTCGCTGTGATGGTGATAATCGCGTCGGTGGTCTTCCTTCTGTGGCGCCACGGCGAAGGCGGCCGGCTTGACGCGCGCCTGCACCGCACCCTCGGCCTGGTGCTTGCAGAGGAGACGGCCAAGCTCATGGCCGGTTCCACCAACAAGACGCGCATCTGCATCATCGCCCTCAAGCCCAAGCAATCGCCCGCAATGAAGTTGCAACTCGACGCTTTCACCCACGCCGTGACCAACCTTACCCGCGCCAAAATCAAGGCCACCGAGTACGTGGACAACTCCACCAGCGACAAATACGGCCCCGGTGGCGGGCTATCCGCCCGGCGCTATGTCCGTGTGATGCACAACAACACCAACTCCGACGTGTTCGTCTCTTTTATCGGAGTGCCCGAATGGGACAAGACCGAGTTCAGTCATTGGAGCAACGGCTTTCCCCCGCTGGTCGCCGAGACCCGCGACCGCAAACGCGTGAAGAAACTATTCGAGAAAGGCTTACTCAAGACCGCGATCGTGCCGCGCTTCACCTATCCGGCCGAGAAATCATCCGACGGCAACGAAGACCGCGACCACTTCCTGCGCCGTCATCAGGTCGTCACCGTCGAAGACGCAGCGAATATGCCGACGGAATAACCGTCGGCGGCTGCAAGTGGAATCCAGTTCAGCGGAGTTTCGCCCTGCTCGTCATAAGAAATCCAAAGCCGTGCAATTGGTGTTGAATCTCTCGACGAACGGACGTCACTCAGCCAGCAGGTTGCTGAGACAGGGCCGGACTCCACGGAGGTTCGCCGTAAAAGATCGCTGAGAAGCCGCGCGGAAGCTGGCGGCGAGATGCAAGCCTTCTGATCAGCGGATTTGCGCGCTCGACGAGGCGACGATGGAACTGCTCAAGAACGCGATGACCAGCTGCAACCTCAGCGCCCGCGCCTACGACCGCATCCTCAAGGCGGCCTGCACCATCGCCGACCTCGCTGCTTCGGATCGCATCACCGCCGACCGCATCAGGGAGGCGATCCAGTTCCGATCATTGGACCGGCAGTTAGGAGGATGATCCGGGCTGACGCAACGTCGGGTTCGGATTTGGCTGGCCGCGTCGTCGGACCGCACCGTAGTTTGCGATGGTGCCGAGTACGTTCAACAGCGACTGGCTTGCGACGGCAACAGGAGCGGTGCTCGTGTTGGCGTGCGGACTGTCCGCGCCGGCAGCGGACACAGCGGCTGCGCGTGTCGAAACGAACCTCCAGGCCCTCGGCCGCGTACGGCTGGACAAGGAGCATCGCGCCGTCAGGTTCCCCGCGGCGGTGAATCAGCGCTCGGGCGTGGTCGAATACGCGGTCGTTCACACCACGGGCAAGACGCACGAAAGCGTGTTCCGCACGGAGGCGCGGCCGCAGGAGATTCACGTGGCGATGCTGCTGCTCGGTGTCAAACCGGCCAACACAAGCTCATTCCCGGCCGACTTCTCCACGCCGCCGCCCGGTGAACCCGTGACGTTGGATGTGTCGTGGAGAGGTGTTCGCGGCGAGGTGAGGCGTCCGCTCGAAGAATTTGTTGTCGCTACCAACACGATGCGTTCGCCGGCGGCGGGTGTCTGGATTTACAACGGCTCGTGGGTGGCGGACGGAAAGTTCGCGGCGCAACGGGAAGGCTCGATCATCTCCACGCACGTCGATCCCGATGCGCTGGTCAACAATTCCTGGCCCGGTCGCGAGAATGATGACCTCTATCAAGTGAACACCACGGCTCTGCCTCCTGATGGCGTGCCGGTCGAGGTGACGATCCGACTGCCACCGCGCAAGCCTCAATGATTTTTCCCATGAAAAGTAGTTCGCTGAAAATCTTGTGCACCATCGCCCTTCTGAGCGTGGTCGCTACCGCTGCACCCGCTGCGGACAAAACCCTCACGACCGGGCGCAAGCCCGATCTCTCATTGCGCAACGAGTTGCAGCACGCGATCGACCGCGGCCTCGGCTGGCTGCGCGCGAATGAAAACGCCAACGGTTGGTGGTCCAC
>DATDFH010000759.1:0-6930 GCA_036522715.1 Verrucomicrobiia bacterium | reverse complement strand
AGTTCGTCGGCGCCGAGCGCACCGAGGTCCGTGCCCATCCGGGAGAACGGGGTCCGCACGCCGTCAACGATCACGAGGCGTTCATTGCTCATGGCTACGCGTCGAGCTTACTCCGAATCACGGCGCCGTCGCGCAAATTCTCCGCACCGGCCGTGGGAGCGGGCGCGCCATTCGGCTTCGGCCGGTGATCGGCGATTTTCTGCTCCTTGATGAGCGTGCCGAGGCCCTGCAACTGGCGCATCTCCTCCGGGTCGTGGAAGACGATGCGGTTGGGCTGAATCTCCGTGTGCGAATGGAAATGCTGTCGCAGTACGCGGGTCATCTGCGCGTCGTCGGTGCTGTCGGCCTTCTGCACGTGCAGGATCAGTTCATCCAGTTCGTCGGGGTCGTCGTGGACCTTTCGCAGTTCCAGTTGCCAGGTGCCAACGTGCGGTGCGTCGTCGAGCACGTGCTCGAGTTGATTGAAATCCACGAGCGTGCCCTTGAGCTTCTGGAGGTTCATCGCCCTGACCTCGGAGGTGCGGGAGATGCGGCCCCACAGGCGCGGCACGCTGCGCCGGCAATACGGACACGGCTCGTAGGTCAGACCGCCGTCGATGCAATCGCCCGTGCGATAACGCAGCACGACGGAGCCGCGCGCGTCGAGCGGCGTGAAGACCAATTCACCCGGATGCTCGGGCGGCTGCACCTCGCCGGTCTGCGGATCGACCACTTCAAAAATGCCGAGGTCGGGATACAGGTGGTAGCCGCTCGAAGCCTGTTCGTGCGGGAAGGGACATTCGGCAAAGGCCAGCTTCGCCTCGGTGAAGCCGTAGGTCGCCAGCACATCGACGTTTGCGGCGCCGAGTCTGGCCGCGAGGTCGCGCACTTTTTCCCGCAAACCGTCGCTGACTTTTTCCCCGCCGAGCACGATGCGTTGAAGATTTTTGCATTGAACGCCCTCCTCCACGGCTTCGAGCAACAGGTGGTAGATGAACGTCGGAATGCCGATGAGCACGTGCGGGTCGAGCTTGCGCATGAGTCGGAGATTGCCCTCGGTGCCCACGACCTTGCCGCCGCCGGTGCTGACCATCAGCGCGCCAAACGCGGTGCCCGCATAATGCGTGAGCCAGAACGCGAGATGCGGTGCGAATGGAAATGCGTTGATCAGCCGGAAGTCCGGCCGCGCGCCGCAGACTTCCATCAACCGTTTGCCGGCGAGCGCGAGGTTGCCGACATCGTGACCGGTGTGAAGGAACGCCAGGGGTTCGGCGGCGCGGCCGGTGGTGAAAGTGAGGAAGACCGGGCGAAACTCATCGGCGAGTTGCTGCTCGACCGCCGCGCGGCCGCGGAGCAACGCCTGCAACATCACGTTCGGTCGGCGCGCCAGTACTTCGCGTTCGGGCACGAGGATGAAATCCTTGAACCGCTGCGGCGCCTCGGGTGTCGGCAGCAGGTCGGTCTTGGTGGTGAAGGGAAGCCGTTGCAGATCGTCGAGCGTGCGGATCGACTCGGCGCGAAGGCCGTGCTCGCGGAACAGCTCGCGGTAGTGTGCCGAGAACGGCAGGACCACGCGGCGCAGGTAGCGGCGCAGTTTCTCCGCCTGCAATCCGCGGATGGCGGACTCAGGCAGCCGTTGCCAGTGGCGCTGGAGCAGTTTCGTGTTCATGAGCCTGGTGGGAAACAGCGGGAATCGGGCCAGCGGGCCGTGCGAATTTCGGGGTCTGATGTGCAGTCTTGAAGGGGAATTCCCCGAAGGTGCGCCGTCCGTTGCACCGCTCCGATTCTTTGGCTGTTCGTTCGCAATACATTTCCGTCGCGCCCGACGACGGAACCCTCGACCTGCACTCCAACCTCAGGATTCAACCTTCCGAATCTCGAAGGTGCCGGCGCCGTGCATATTTGTTTCGCTCAATGCGGTCAGTGAACCGCGTTTCTAGCGCAAGGTATGCCTCGCTCGTTGCAGGTCAAATTTCGCGCGCAAAAAATTTTACGCGGATCAGCCGGCCTCGCAGGCGTGCGAGGCTGGCGCGTTCAGGCTGCGGCTTGAAGCATTTTCCAGAGCGCTTCAAAGTTCGTGGCGTGATCGAGCCGCCACAACCATTCGAGCGCCGCGCCGGCCCGCTCGCGGCCGAGTTGCGGCGTCGCGAGCGCGCGAAACTTCGACTCTACCTCGGCGTCGGTCATCGGGTTGCACGCATGGCCGCGAGGGTGATCGACGCGCGCCGACAACTCGCGCCCGCCGCGCAGCCGCAGCGTCACGATGTTGCCGACTGCGCCAGGATACAGGCGGCTCAACTCCGCGTGGCGCTCGACTTTCACGCGCTGCACCAGGTCGAGCAGCTTGGCGTCGGTGAAGCGCTCCTCCGCGAACTGGTGCTCGGTTACTTCGCCATCGGCGAGTGCGGCGGCCGTGATGTAGGGCAGGCTGTGGTCGGCAGTCTCGCGGCTTTGAGGCCGCCACTTCTCCGGCTCGCTGCCGATGATGTCCACGGCCGCGTCGTGGCTGTCGATGCGGACGGACTCGATGAGGGCCATGTCGCTGATCTGCGGACGGAGTTTGAGCGCCGCCTCAATGGCGCTTTGGCTGTGATATTCGGCGGGCCAGAACTTGATGCTCGTTTGCAGGATCATCCAGTCGCGCCGGCTGACCGACGCCGGATCGAACCACGTGCGGGCTTCCTGCAAAGAACCACTGACAAGTTTCTCGAAACCTTTTTCGCCCTCGAAGATCGGCGCGGGGCCGGTCATGCCTTCGCGCGCGAGCAACGCAGCATAGGCGCCATGTCGCGCGGCGTTGGCGAACGCGCAACCTTTCCAGTGCGACAACTCGCCCACGCGAGATTGGCGTAGCGCCGCGCTCGCCACGCCGGCGATGCCGAGCGCGTGGCGCATCCGTTCCGCGTCGAGGCCAAATAGTTTCGCAGCCGCCAGCGCGCTGGAAAACGCGCCGTAGGTCACATGGTCCCAGCCCCGCGCGCGGATGCTCTGCGTGTCGCAGAAACGGCATTGTACCTCGTACGCGAGCGCGATGGCGGCAATGAGATCGCGGCCGTTCGCGCCGACGCACTCGGCGGCGGCGAGTGCAGCGGCGATGTTGTCGCTCGGGTGCGCCGGCTCCTTCGAAAGGTAGGTGTCGTTGTAGTCGAAGTAGCGGATCAGGCAGCCGTTGGCGAACGCGGCCCAATCGGGCGGTGCACGATGGCCGGTGCCGAACAGCGTCGCGCCACGCTTCGCGCTGAACTCCGATGCGACCCGGCGCGCGATCGCGCACGGCTCGGCGTTCCACGCGCCTAACGCGCAACCCAACGAATCGATCACGCGCCGCTTCACTTCATGCACGACGGGCGCGGGCAGATGCTCGAAGCGCAGCGCGGCGGCGAACTGGGCAAGTTGTCCGGCAAGGTCGGCCTTCATGAGCTGGATTTGTCGGACGGATTCTGTTCCGCCGCGTTACTCCGCGTCGAGCTTCTTGAGCAGAAAGTGCAACGACTGCGAACGGATGTAGGGCAGGTAAAGCGCCGCCGTGTAGTGGCCGGTGGGCACGATGATCGTTTCGGGTTTGCCCAACTGCTCGCGCAATTCCCAGCCCTTCCGGAATGGAACCGCCCGATCGAACAGCGCCAGCACCAGCAGGACCTTGTCGCGGTCCACGTACGGCGCGACGACTTTCGGATCGAAAGTGAACGCGGCCGTGAACTCATTCTGGAGTTCGGCCCGCGTAAAGTTTCGCTCGCGCATCATCTCCTTGCGGACCTTGGTGAAGCCCGGCTCCGTCGTGTGCGCCAGGATGTAGCCCAGATCGCTGCCGGCCAGCCCGATCACCGCTGCGCGCACACGCGCATCGAGCGCCGCCACCATCACGGCCTTGACTCCGCCGATGCTCGTGCCAAACACGCCGATGCGCTCGGGGTCGAAATCGGGCCGCCTCACGATCCAGTCGATCACCTGCATGTTGTCGTGGACCGATCCCTTGAGCAGCTCATTGGTGTCCTCCGCGCTGCGCGTCTCGATGTCGATCTTGCGCCGGTGGACGACGACGGCGGCGAGGCCGTGCCGGGCGAAGTATCTTGCGAAATGACGCTCCAGTTGATAGCCGCCGCCGCTGATCGGCAACACCAGGACGACCGGGTGCCGGCCGGCCTCGCGCGGCAGCAGACAGTCGAGCGTGATGACGCGGTTGGTCGCGAACCGGTCCGGCGCGGCGGGCACTTCGACCGGCTGGAAGTAGTAACTTCTCCCCGTCACAGGGTCGCCCTCGATGACCGGCGGCGGATCAGCCTGCGCGGCGGCGAACTCAGCCGCCAGCGTTTCGGGCAGGGCCTCGCATGTGCGTGGCTCGCGGCTCGCCGACAAGTGGCAGCAACCAGCGGTGCCCAGCACGCTCAACCCCAGCCCGACCAGCGCTGTCCTTTCCTTCCAGTTCGTCCCATTCGCAGACATGCCGTCAGACCATCGGCCGGTAGCGACCCACCAACTCATGGAGTCGCTCCGTGATCTGACCCAATGAACAACACTCGACGGTGCGAATCAACTCCTCGAAAACGTTCCCCCGTTTTTCGGCGACGGCGGCGAGTCCGTCGAGCGCGCGCTGTGTCTTGTCGCGGTTGCGCCGCTTGAACTTCTTCAAGCGGTCGATCTGCTGCTGCTTCTTGCGCGCCGGCGTGCGGACGACTTCGATTTCACCCGCGCCATCCTGCTTGGCCGCATAGCGGTTCAGGCCGATGATTGGGCGCTCACCGCTTTGAATCTGCTGCTCGTAACGGTGCGCCGCCGCCTGGATCTGGCTGCGCTGATAGCGGTGGTCGATCGCGGCGAGCACGCCGCCGAGCTGGTCAATCTGGCGGAACTCTTCAAGGATCGCGTCCTCGACCGCGCGCGCAACGGCCGCCATGCCGGGCGAGCCGGCGAGCGTGTTCATCATGTGTTTGAACAAGCCGCTCTCTTCGAGCAGCACCGCCTGACCGTGCGCCGCGAGGCGGACGTATTCCTCGCCGGGAGTCGTGAAGGGTTCGTCAGCGCTGTTACTGTGGCAGGAATTGGTGGCGTTGGTGTAGGCGAGCACCAGTTCGATCGCGGTGCGCGTGAGGTTGTTCTTGAACTCCTGCGTGATGAGCGAGCGGCCGCTGGTCTGCGTGTGCAACTTGAGTTTCTGCGCGCGCTCGTCGGCTCGGAACACGTCACGCATCCCGACGGCCCAAATCTTCCGGCACACGCGCGCGAGCGCGAGGTATTCGAGGTCCAGCCCGCAATCGAGGAAGAACGACAGGCGCGGGCCGAACTGGTTCACGTCGAGGCCGCGCTGGCGGAACAGTTCGACGTACGCGAACCCGTTGGAAAGCGTGTAGGCCGCCTGCTGCACCGGCGTCGCGCCCGCCTCGGCGATGTGGTAGCCGCTGATCGAAATCGGATACCAGCGCGGCATCTTTTCAGTGGTGAACGCGACCATGTCGGTAAGGAAGCGCAGCGAGGCGTCGAGCGGGAAAATGATTTCGTTCTGCGCCTGGACTTCCTTGAGGATGTCAGCCTGCACTGTGCCGCGGAGTTTCGGGACGACTCCGGGACCGAGGCGACGCTTCGCGGCAGCGACGTACATCGCGAGAATGATCGGCGCGGGACCGTTGATGGTCATCGAGACGGAGAAATGTTCGTCGCCCAGCGGGAAGCCGGCGTAGAGACGTTCCATGTCCTCGATGGTGTCG
Organism: Verrucomicrobiia bacterium; assembly: GCA_036522715.1. Taxonomy (GTDB): domain Bacteria; phylum Verrucomicrobiota; class Verrucomicrobiia; order Limisphaerales; family JACQFS01; genus DATDFH01. The sequence goes on along the minus strand of DATDFH010000759.1, from coordinate 1,249 downwards.
ATAGCCACGCCGCCTTCGCCGACTTTGCCGAGCACGCCATCGGCGTCGCTGTCCAGACCGTAGAGCGTGGGACCGTCGAATGCCGTGCTGAGACGCCCACTCTTTTGGTGACGCGTGAGAAAATGGAACCGCTTGTTCGTATCTTCGGCGAGTCCGAGTCCGGCGAAGAGTCGCGTCGGCTCTTCAATTTCTGTTTTCTGCTTTCTGCTTTCTGGTTTCTCCAAATACATCTCCCGGTAAACACCGTTCACGAACGGGAACTCGCCGGGCAGCCCTTCGCCGTGAAGGTGACGCGCGATCTCGGCCGGCTCGTCGGTCACGGGCAACGCGAGGCGCGGGAGTTCGAGGCCGGTGGGAAGTTTGGTTGTCGGAATGTCGGCGCGGATCTTCGCCCAACGCGCGCGCAGTTGTTCGCCAAGCTTCGGGTTGGTGCGCGCCGAGAGCACCGCCTGCTCGATGAACCGGTTGTAGGCCGCCACGGCGCTGGTGATCTGGGCGAGCAGGCTCATGTCCGGAGGAATTGAAACAGGCCATCCACGCCCGCGTCCCGATGGCGTCGCGCGACGGTGGGAAAAAAACTGGCCGGTTGCGCACGCGCGCCGAGGCGTTGCTGCACCTCGGCCGCGGCGGTCTTCGCGCCGGCCACGTCGGACTTGTTGACGACGACCACGTCGGCGACTTCGAGCATGACGATCTTCTGAAGTTGCAGCGGGCTGCCGTACTCGGGGCTCATCACGAACACGGTCTTGTCCACGAGTCCGTCGCCAAACGGCAGCGCCTCCTGGCCGATGCCGACGGTCTCGACAAAAATCCAGTCGAAGCCCGCGGCGCGGAGCAGTTCGAGGCACGGCACGGTGGCGGCCGAAACGCCGCCGGCCTGGCCGCGTGTGGCGAGGCTGCGCATGAACACGCGGTCGTCCTGGCTATAGACCATCGTCGCGCGGTCGCCGAGCAACGCGCCCGCGCTCACCACGCTGGGATCGTGCGAGAGTATGGCAAGGCGGGCCTGCGGGTTGGCGTTGAGGCAGCGAAGGACGAGTTCGTCGATCAATGTGGTCTTGCCTGCCCCGCCGGGGCCGGTGATGCCGACGATGCGAGTGCGGACTGCCGAATGCGGAATGCGGACTGGCCGGCCGGATTCGAGCGTCGTGAGGGACTTCGCGAGTCGGCGATCAGCGTCTTTCTGTGCGGATGAAGACTTCGCGGCGGGTCTTCCGTAGCGCTGGCGGGCGAAAGAAACCATTTCCTC
>DATDFH010000758.1:0-3516 GCA_036522715.1 Verrucomicrobiia bacterium | reverse complement strand
AAAGGACACCAACGGCGACGGCAAGGCGGACGTGCGAGAAGTTGCCTTCACCGGCTTCGGCACTGGCCTTGCGCGGCTCAACGTTCAGGCGCTGATGAACTGTTTCAATTGGGGCCTCGACAATCGCATCCATCTCCAGAGCGGCAGCGGCAACCGCGGCCTCATCGAGTGCAAAAAGCGCCCCGACCTCAAGCCCATCGAACTCGGCGCGCGGGATTTTTGGTTCGATCCGCGCACGTTCGAGTTCGGCACCGAGGCCGGCGGCGGCCAGTACGGTTTCAGCTACGACACGCGCGGGCGCAAATTCGTCTGCTCCAATTCCGACCATCTCCAGATGTTCCTCTACGACGACCGTTACGCCGCGCGCAATCCCTACTACTCGATGCCGTCCCCACGCCGCAGCATCGCAGCCGACGGCGGCGCGGCGGAGGTTTTTCGTCTCAGCCCCGACGAACCCTGGCGCATCATCCGCACCCGCTGGCGCGTCTCCGGCGCGGTGAAGGGTGTGGTCGAGGGAGGCGGGCGGGTAAGCGGCTACTTCACCGGCGCGACGGGCACGACCGTTTATCGCGGCGACGCTTACGGGCCGGAGTTCGTCAACAACACCTTCACCGGCGACGCGGGCGGCGGCTTGATGCACCGCAAGATTCTTTATCCCGAAGGCGTGGGCTTCATCGGCAAGCGCCCCGACGACGAGCAAGGCTTCGAGTTTCTCGCGTCGCGTGACACGTGGGTGCGCCTTGTAAACTTCGCCAATGCCCCCGATGGCTGCCTCTACGCGATCGACATGTATCGCGAAGTGATCGAACACCCGTGGAGCATTCCCGAGAGCATCAAGCAATACCTTGACCTCAACAACGGCAACGACCGTGGCCGCATCTACCGCGCCGCGCCGGAGAAAAATTTCCAGCGCCGCCCGCGTGTCAACCTCGGCGACGCCTCGACCGCCGAACTGGTCGCCACGCTCGAACACCCGAATGGCTGGCACCGCGACTGCGCCGCGCGGCTGCTCTACGAACGTCAGGACAAAACCGCTGTCGGCGCGCTGATGAGGATCGTGGAGAAATCCAAATCGCCCGACGGGCGGATGCGCGCACTCCACGTGCTCGATGGACTCGCGGAGTTGACGGAGACGGCCGTGCTTCAGGCGCTCGGCGATTCGGTCCCGTTGGTCCGTGAGCACGCCATCCTGCTCTCTGAAAAATTGTTCCAGCAAGGTGTCCCCTCCAATCCAGTCTGGGCAAAGTTGAAAACGCTCACCGGGGATGGCGACACACGCGTCCGTTATCAACTCGCCTTCACGCTCGGTGAAGTTAAGCACGCCGAACGTGCCAGCGCGCTCGCTGACATCGCCCGCCGTGACGGCGATGACACACACATCGCTGCCGCCGCGCTCAGTGCGCCCGCCGAGGTGACCGGTGAACTCTTCGCGCAACTCAGCCGCGACGCGAAGTTCGCCAGTTCCTCCGCCGGCGAATCCTTCCTGCGACAGCTTGTTCAGGTCATCGGCGCAAAGAACAACGGCGCCGAAGTCGCGGCCGTGTTGAGCTTCGCCACCCAAGGCAAACTTTCCGCCGCGCTCGTGCGCGCGCTCGGCGACGGCTTGCAACGCGCCGGCAGTTCGCTCGCGAAGGCCGACGCGGAAGGCAAACTCAAGAGCGTCTTCGCCAGCGCCGTCACAACCGCCGCCGACACTACGGCGTCTGAGTCCAGCCGCGCGCAGGCGGTCTCGCTCCTCGCGCTCACCAGCTTCAAGGAATCCGGCGAGACGCTCGCTGCGTGCCTGCGCGGTGGCCAACCGGAGCCGGTTCAACTCGCCGCGATCACCGCGCTCGGTCGCTCGTCGGATGCCGGCGTGGGTCCGGCGTTGCTTCAGAATTGGGCGGCATTCAGCCAGCGCGCGCGCAGCGAGGCGATATCTGTGTTGCTCGCCCGGCCCGAGCGCGCGACCGCTTTGCTCCACGCCATGGAGTCCGGCTCCGCGAAGCGCTAGCAGCTCAACGCGACGCAAATCGAAGCGCTCCAACACCACAAGAACACGGCAGTCGCCTCGCTCGCCGCGAAGGTGTTGCCGATGGAGAAGAAAGTTTCTCGCGACGAACTCATCCAGCAGTTCTCCGCCGCACTCACGCTCAAGGGCGATGCCGCGAAGGGCCGCGCCATTTACGCTGAACGCTGCGTCTCCTGTCATCGCGCCGAGGGGCAGGGCTTCCAGCTCGGCCCCGACCTCGTGACTGTGAAGACCGCGGGCCGCGAGAAGTTGCTCACGAGCCTCCTCGACCCGAATAAAGAAATCGCGCCGCAGTATCTCGCCTTCGCCATCGAGACGAAGGACGGCGAGAGCTACACCGGCCTCATCGCCGCCGACAACGCCGCCGGCGTGACGCTGCGCCAGGCCTTCGGCAAGGAGGACGTGATCCCGCGCACGAAGATCAAGTCGATGCGCAGCCCCGGCCAGTCGCTCATGCCCGAGGATTTGCAGGCCGGCCTGACGCCGCAACAGGTGGCCGACCTGCTCGAGTTCATCGAGAACGTGAAATGAAATGTTTCCTCGGTAGCAGCCGACATGAGGAGGCTCCACCCAACGACGCTTTCAAAGTGAGCCTTCTTACGTCGGCTGCTACAGGCCTTCTTGCCATCGCAGCTCACGCCGAACTCCCTCCGCCTCGTTCACCCGCCGAATCGCTGAAGGCGATTCACACCAAGTCCAATCTCGTCGTCGAACTCGTCGCGTCGGAGCCGGTGGTGATGGACCCGGTGGCGATCGATTGGGACGCACGCGGGCGCATGTGGGTCGTTGAGCAACCCGATTATCCGCAGGGCATGGACGGCAACTGGAAACCCGGCGGCCGCGTGAAAATTCTCACGGACGCTGACGGCGACGGCCGTTATGAAAAATCCACGCTCTTCCTCGGAGACATTCCGTGGCCCACCGGCATCACCTGCTGGCGCAACGGCGTGCTCATCTGCGCCGCACCGGACATCCTCTACGCCGAGGACACCGACGGCGACGGCAAGGCCGACGTGGTGAAGAAGCTTTTCACCGGCTTCATGACCGACAATTACAACGCGCGCGTCAACAGCCTCGCGCTTGGCCTCGACAACTGGATTCACGGCGCGAGCGGCGGGCGCGGTGGCAAAATTCGCAGCGAGCTCACCGGCGCGGTCACCGACATCAGCGGGCGCGACATCCGGCTCAATCCGGATACGGGCGAGTTCCAGGCCGTCTCCGGCGTCACGCAGCACGGCCGCGCGCGCAACGATTGGGACGACTGGTTCGGGTGCAGCAACAGTCGGTGGATTTTCCATTTCCCGCTGCCGGACCATTACCTTCGGCGCAATCCGCACGTGCCCGCGCCCGCCTCCTCGGTGACGTTGACCGTGGAAGAAAACGCCTCCGCCCTCAACGCCGTCAGCACGATGCTGGATCGGTGGAATAATCCTGACTCGCTCGGGCACGTCACGGCGGCCGGCGGCCTCGGCATCTATCGCGACGTGTTGCTTGGCGCAGAGTAT
>DATDFH010000757.1:0-2154 GCA_036522715.1 Verrucomicrobiia bacterium | reverse complement strand
GTGTAGGTCAACGCGCCGGTGTTTGTGTTGAAGCCGCTGATCGCGCCGTGCGCCGGGCTGTTCACAAGGATGAACGTAAGCGGATCGGTGTCCGCGTCCGAGCCGGTGAGCGTGACGGGCAACGCCGTGTCTTCGGGCGTGGAGACGTTCTGGCCGTTGGCCAGGGGCGCGCGGTTGGTGACGGTCATCGTGATGAGAGCGGACGCGGTGGCGGTGCCGTCGCTGATCGTGTAGCCGCAAGTGGCGGTGCCGAGGAAGCCGGTGGTGGGTGTGAAGTCCACGTTTGCGCCGTTGATGCTCGCAGTTCCGTTGGTCGGATTGACGAGCGTGATGGAGAGCGTGTCACCGTTTGGATCGCTGTCATTTGCGAGGGCGGGGACGGAGACGCCAACATTCTTCGCTGTCGAAGCGGAATCGTTTACGGCCAAAGGCGGCAAGTTGCTGACGGTGGTGGTGACGGGCGGCGTGACGTTGTTCGTCGGGTTCGGATCGCTGGTCGGGCCGCCGACGCTGGCGGCGTTGGTGATGCCACCGCGCAACGGCGCGGTGACGGTGAGCGTGAGATTCGTGCTGCCGCCGGCGGCGAGGCTGCCGAGACTGGCCCAGATCACGTTGCCGCTGCTGAACACGCCACCGGCGCTGGCGCTGACGAACGTAACATTCGCGGGCAAGCTGTCCGTGACGCTGAGGTTGCTGGCCGCAGACGGGCCGGAGTTGGCAACGGTGAGCGTGTAATCGAAATTCGCGCCGGGCAACACGGCGGCGGCGGGGCCGGTCTTGGTTAACACAAGATCGGCGACCGGCGTTACGGACGTGAGCACGGGCGGCGTCGTGTTGTTGGTGGAATTCGGATCGCTGGTCGGGCTGCCGACGCTGGCGGTGTTGCTCAGGCTCGCGCCGTTGGCGGGAGCGGTGACGGTGAGCGTGAGATTCGTTGTCGCGTTCGTCGCGAGGTTGGCGAGCGACCATACGACCTGGCTGCCGTTAACGGTGGCTGCGGGCGAGGCGTTCACAAAGACCACACTGGCGGGCAAATCATCGGTGACGGACAAGCTGGCCGCGGCGGACGGGCCGAGGTTGGTGACCGTGATCGTGTAATCGAAATTCGCCGCCGCCGCGACGGTGGCCGGAGCGGATTTGCCGATGGCGAGGTCGGAAATCGGCGTGACGGTGATGGTGATCAGTCCCGTTGCGTGGCCGCCGCTGCCGTCGTCAATCGTGTAACTCACGGTGGCGGTGCCGTCGAAGTTGGTGTCGGGGGTGAAGAGCACGTTGGTCAAGTTCACGATGATCGCGGTGCCGTTCGTCGCGCTGACGGCGATGATGGTGAGCGGGTTGTTGTCCACGTCCGTGTCGTTGGCCAGCGGGCTGACGAGCACGGGCACGTTGACCGGCGTGTTGGTCGAATCGTTGTTGGCCACGGGATCGGTGTTCGTGCCGATGACCGTGATGGTGGCAGTAGCGGTTCCGCCAAAGCCGTCGGCGATGGTGTAGGTGATGACGACGGTGTTGTTGTTCGTGGGCGTGAACGTAAGGTTCGTGTTGCCCGGATTGATCACGAGGATGCCGCTGGACGCGGTGGCGTTGGTGATGATGATGGAGTCGCCGTCGGGATCGGAATCGTTGACGAGCGGAGAAATGACCTGCGCGATGCCGTTCGTGCCGAACGTGCTGTCGTTGAGAGCGACCGGCGGGCGGTTGGTAACACTAATGGTGATGAGCGCGGTGTTGGTGCCGCCCTGGCCGTCAATGACGGTGTAGGTCAGGACTACGGTGCCGAGGAAATTGGTCGTGGGCGTGAAGACGACGTTCGTGCCGGAGACGGAGGCAGTGCCGTTGGTCTGCGTGACCGCGACGAGCGTGAGCGGATCGTCGTTCGCGTCGGAGTCATTCGCGAGCACGGGGATGGTGACGGCCAGATTCTTCGGCGTGGACGCAGAGTCATTAACCGCGTTCGGCGGCAGGTTCGTGACCGAGGTGTTGACGGGCGGTGTGCTGTTGTTGCCCAGAGTCGGGTCGGACGTGCCGCTGGTGGTCGAAGCGAAGTTGGAAATGTTCCCCTTGAGCGGAGCCGTCACCGTGAGCGTGAGGTTGGTGCTTGCGCCGCCGGCAAGGTTGCCGAGGCCGCCCCAAACCACGCTGCCACTGCTCAGC
>DATDFH010000756.1:0-5847 GCA_036522715.1 Verrucomicrobiia bacterium | reverse complement strand
GCATGGCCAGCCTCGGACAGGTCTGCGCGGTGGGCATCGGCTGGAACATGGTCATCTCGGTTTACCTGCTGCCAGTGTGGTGGTCCGCACTGGCCGTCCGTCCGATGGCGGGGCCGCCCGCGCAACCGTCATCGCTTTACGGGTGGCCTGGCTGGCAGGCGGGGATGTTCGTCGTCCGCCGGTTGCCGCGTGGCGTGTGCGCTGTCATTTGCAAGGCAGTCGGCCACGGCTACTGGCTGGTTCAGCGCCGCCGCCGTGAAGTGGTCATTCAAAATCTCCTGCCAGCCGTGCAAGGTAACCGGGTGGCCGCCGCGGGGGCCGGACGAAGACTCACCGTGAACTTCGTCCAGAAGCTCGCCGACTTGTGGCGCCTGGAGAGCGGTGCACCGATGCTGGATTCTTTCGGCGAGTGGACGGGCTGGGAGCATTTCACCGCCGCACAGGCACGCGGACACGGCGTGCTGCTGGCAACCGTTCATCTCGGCAACTGGGAACTCGGCGGGTCGCTGATGATTCACAAGGGCGTCCGCCTGCTCGTCCTGTCGCAGCCCGAGCCGGACGTGCGACTCACGGAACTTCGCCAGGCCGCGCGCGCCCGGCTGGGCATTGACACGCTGATCGTGGGCGCCGATCCGTTCGCGTTCATCGAGGTCATCAAGCGGCTTGACGCAGGCGCGACCGTGGCACTGCTCGTGGACCGGCCCGTGACTGCGTCCGCGGTGGAAGTCGAACTTTTCGGCCAGCCGTTTCACGCCTCGGTCGCGGCGGCTGAACTGGCGCGGGCATCCGGCTGCGCGGTGTTGCCGGTGGCGATCGTCCGCGCTGGCGGAAAATATCACGCGAACATTTTGCCGGAAATTCCTTACGACCGCGTCACGCTGGGTGATCGCGAGAGTCGCCGCCAGTTCACGCAGGAAATCACGCGTGCCTTCGAGCCGATCCTCCGGCAGCATCCCGACCAATGGTATCATTTCGTTCCCATCTGGCCCGGCGCGAAATGACACGCTGGCCGGGTCTCGCGGCGCTCTGCTTCGCATTTGTCAACGCCGGGGCTCCCTCCCACGGTGCGGACGCCAACGCCGTCCTCGCCGCGTGGCTCGCGGTGCAGACCAATCTCGTGACCTGGCAGGCGCAGTTCACGCAGACGCGCGCCTTGAGCACGCTCACGCAACCGCTCACCGCCCGCGGGCGAGTGTGGTTCGCCGCGCCGGATCGCTTCCGCTGGGAACTGGGCGAGCCGCCGCAGACCATCGCCGTCCGCCAGCCCGATCAGGTGCTCATCCTCTACCCGCGACTCAAACGCGCGGAGCGCTATCCGCTCGACGCCGGTGCGGCCGGCCCGTGGAAGGACGCGATGGCGCTGCTCGACGCGGGCTTTCCCCGCAGCCGCGCCGAAGTGGAATCGCGTTTCAACATTCTGTCGCTGGTCGAAGTCGGCGGCGGGCACCAGCTCACGATGCAACCCCGATCCGCCTCCGCGCGGCGCTTGATGCCGGAGATTCAACTCACTTTCGCCACGAAGGACGGGGCGATGCTGGCGACGCAAATGAAGTTCGCCGACGGCTCCACGATGCGAAACGATTTCACCAACGTCGTCGTCAACCCAAAGCTCGACGAGGCGTCGTTCAACCCCACGCTCGGTGCCGACTATCAGGTCACCCAACCCGCTGCGAAAGGAGTGAAACGGTGAACGATGCGGACGTATTGGCGAAGGCGCTGGCGTTCCTCCCGCACGGCCGGGAATTCCGCTTCGTGGACCGGCTCACGACCCTGGAGCCGGGCGTGCGCGGCGAGGGGGAGTACACCTTGCACGGCGACGAACCGTTTCTGCGCGGCCACTTTCCCGGCGAACCGATCATGCCCGGGGTGTTGCTCGTGGAGGCCGCCGCCCAACTGGCCGGTGTCGTCGCGCAGAGTGATCCGCAAATCCCGCCATTGCCGGGCTTGAAGCTCACGGCTTTGCGGAGTGTGAAGATTCTTGGCACCGCGCGACCGGGGGAAGTTCTGCAAATCCAGTCCGAGGTGACGGGCCGTCTGGGCAATCTGGTGCAGGCGAACGCGACTGTGAGCGTCGCCGGCCGGGTTGTGTTGCAAACCGATCTCACGCTGGCTGGCGGTCGGTGAAGATGCGCCGCCATTCGGTGCGCGAAAGCTTGCCTCGCTGGTTGACGGACAGCGAATCCACGAAGCGCCACTCGCGCGGCACCTGCCAGGCGGGAAGGCGTCCGTGGAGAAAGCTCTTCAAATCGTCGGTTGAAGCCGGCTCACGCAACCCCACTACGGCCGCGATGACATCGGCGCGTTCCTCAGCACCGCCGGGCACCCCGACGACGAGGCACTCGCGCACCGCCGGATGCGTGAGCAGGGCTTGTTCGATGCTTTCCGGCGAGACTTTGCGGCCCGCAACGTTGATGAGGTCGCTCGCGCGTCCGCGCACGAACACGCCGTTATCGCGCAGGTCCACGAGGTCGCTCGTGTAGAAGGTTCCGCCCACCAACCGCGTGTCCGGCTGCGGCCAGTAGGTTTCCCCCACGTTTGCGCCGCGCACGACGAGGCAGCCATCTTCAGCTTGGGAAAGATGAACATTTCGCAGCGGGGCGCCGGCGAGCGACGTGTCCGGACGGGGAGTCGAAGTCGCATCATACGCGATTCCGCCGCATTCGGTCGCACCGAGAAAGTTGTGAATCTTCAAACCGCTTTTCTCAAAGACGGCCTGCTCCAACGACAGCGGCAACGGCGCGCCGGCGGAGATGGCGAGGCGCACGTGGGCGGGAATCGCACCGGCCTCGTGCCACGCCCGCCACAATGCGGGAACGGCGGGCAACGTCCAGTCCGTGCCGGTGGCGGCAGCGCGGCGGAGTGCTTCCGGGAGCGTCGCGGACGCCACCGTGAGCGGGATGCCATGGAGCAACAGTGGCGTGACGAGGTTCGAGAATCCGTACGAGTGCGCGAGGGAAATGACGCCGAGGTTGGGCCAGTCAGGGCGGAGGCCCATGGTGGCAACGATGTTGTCCGCGTCGGCAGCGAGTTGTTCGGCGGTGAAGGCGACGAATCTCGGCCTGCCGGTCGTGGCGGAGGTCGTCTTGAGGAGGCAGATGCCCGGAGGCAGTTGTCCGACTGTCGGCCGGGCGTGGCCCGCTTCCAACGGGCAAACCGCCTGGCCGAACCGCCAGGCACGCAGCACGGTGAGAACGAACTCTGCGGAGTGCCCTTGTGGGAACGCGAGCGGTCCATCCGGTTTCGGAGCGGCTTCGACTTCCGCGGCCAGTTGCTCAAACGTCCACGCTCGTCCGGTGCCCGGCTCGCGCAGGGCGGGTACGCGATGGAACTGCCGTGCGACGCGGCGCCAGCGCTGGTAAAGCATTGCCTGTTTGGTATCCGCTGCCTAGGTTCAACGCAAGTCGTCGGACATGGAAAACGCGACCATCATCAAGCCGGATGCAAGCCAGCGATCCTCGCTGCCGGACCGCTCATTCCGTTTCGGGGCCACAGCGCGGCTGGCATCGTGGTTCGGAAGGAGACGTGCCGAGGCTGGCGACGGGGTCTGTGAGCGGCGATTCGACTTCGACCGCGACGCCTTCGCCTTCGCCAACGAAACGGTGTGGAGTTACCACATCGATCCCGTTTCCGGCAAGCAGACCTCCACGCGCCGCGAGCCGGTGCCCGACTACACCTTGCACTGCCTCGTGCTCGCGCGATCGGCGAAGCAGTTTTTTCTGCATGCGCGATTTGAACCGGCAGAGATGCGCCCGGATGAGCGCGCGTGCCGACGCCTCGTGCGAGAGGTTTTGCGGCGAAGCGTGCGCCACGCTTCGCCGCCGGAGGAGCGCGTGATCATTCCCGGCTACGCCGGACTGCGCGAGTTGAGCGCCGCGCACGAGGCACTGCTGAAAGCAGAGTGCGGTGGCGCCTGGCAGAGCTATTTTCAACGCGGCAACTGGCGGATGATTTTTCCGATGAGCCGGCGACATCAGGGCACGGTCGCGCGGCAACTTGTTGAGAAGGTCAACGCGCGCTGGCCCGCGGTCCTGCACCTCGCCCGCTTTCCACAGCTTACGATCAATCACGCGGTATTGGTCTTCGAGGCCGCGACTTCGCCGGAAGAAATTGAGTTCACGACCTACGACCCGAATACTCCCGGGCGCGGGCTGAAACTCCGATTCGACCGCCGCACGAAAACGTTTTTGATGCCGCCGACGCACTACTTCGCGGGCGGACGGGTGGATGTTTATGAAATCTATCGGGACTGGCTGTGTTGACCCGACTGCGCGGAGCTGGGTCGTGACTTGCGCGGGCGCCAGAAGCAGAGGCCGAAGAAGAGCGCGCCGCAACCGTTGACGCCCATCGTGTAGCCGAGCTTGTAACTTCTTCCGCTGTTGTGCGGCGCGTAAATGGTCACGTCCTTGCCGACGAAAAGAGCGGGCAGTGCTGCCGGCATCAGCGCGCCGTGAACGAATCCCCACCAGAAGCCGGCGGGCTGGTCGGGTCGCGCGCGCCGCGCCGATGCGTCCATCGCCCAGCCCATCAGCGCGGCCATGAACACAAAGCCGGCGACGCGAAGCAGGATGCCGGCGACGCGCCGGGCGGGACGGCGCTCATTCGTGGCTGTCGGTGCGTCTGAAGTTTCCGTAGTGAACGAGCATGTTTTTGCGCCAGCGCTCCACGCAAGCCGAATCTTTCGATGCGCCACAACGCTCCCTCGCGGAGGTGGCCGAGAGCTACCGTCATCTGGCGCGCATCAACCGGGTCTTCTTTTTCTCGCACCCGTTCGTGTTGGTGCTGCCCCGGTTGCTCGACGAGCGCGCTTGCCGCTCGCTCTCGCTGCTCGATGTCGGCGCCGGGGATGGTTCGCTGGGAATCACATTGAACCGGTGGGCAGCGCGGCGGGGCTGGGACTGGCAGGTGACCAATCTGGACAAAAACCCGCTCGCCCTGGAATTAAACCCGGCCGGGCGCAACGTGGTGGCCTCCGCGTTGGCATTGCCGTTTCCCGATGATCATTTCGACGTGGTGATCGCGTCGCAGATGACGCATCACCTGCGCAGCGAAGCGGAGGTCATCGCGCACTTCCGCGAGGCGCGCCGCGTGGCGCGTCAGGCGGTCGTGTTGAGCGACGTTCACCGGAACGCGCTGCTGCTTGCCGTGGTCTGGATTTGGCTTCGTGCGCTGCGCGTGCCGGCGACGCTGCGCGAGGATGGCTTGGTTTCGATCCGGCGCGGCTTTCGCGTTCCGGAATGGCTGGCCCTGGCCCGCGCCGCCGGAATCGCTGACGCCCACGTCTGGCTCTACATGGGATCGCGCGTCCTGCTTGAGACGCTGAAGCGGCCTCACGCCGGATGAAGCCTGCGAATTTGCGCGAACTTCCTTCTGGTGCGCCACAGCCAGCGCAGCCACCGCCACGCGTCCTTGATCGGACGAATCCTGCTCCGGCGCCGATGGTAAATGGCGCGGACGGGAACGAACTCGACGGCGCCGCCTTGGGCCAGGAATTCAATCAACAGCTCGGAATCGAATTCGAAGTGCGCAGTGTTGAAGCTCAGCGCCGCCCAGTGTTCGAGGCGGATCAATCGCAACCCGCATTGGGTATCGGGCAAATCATGCCGCGTGAGCCGCGAGAGAATTGCGCTCATCAAGCGATTGGTGACCCGGCGGGTGCCAGGCATCGCCGATACATTGTCCATCCGGTTGCCCACGACGAGCGAGGCCTGGGTCCGCTCCGCGCCGTCGAAAAGTGTGGCGAAATCCTCCGGCGCGTGCTGCCCGTCGCCATCCACGGCGAGCGCCCACTCGAAGCCGCGCGCGTGGGCAAGTTGCAGACCGGCGCGCAGGGCCGCGCCCTTGCCGCCA
>DATDFH010000755.1:0-4438 GCA_036522715.1 Verrucomicrobiia bacterium | reverse complement strand
GCCATTGGCCTTGCAGTGCTCCTGCAATTTCACGCCGAAGTTCGCGGTGTGCGTCGGGTCTTTCTCCGGCTTGCCGAGCGCGGGCGGGCCGCCGTAGCGCAGATAGATGGGCGGGTCGTCGGAGGTCACGAGCGCGTAGGGCGAATACTCGGCGATCCACGGCAGGATCGTTTCGCGCTTCGCGAGGAACTCGTCGAACGCGGAGAGATTTTTCGCTTTGTTGCCCTTGAAGCCGAACGCGTGGCCACCGTAACGGCTGTTGGGCGTCCACTCCTTCATCTCCGCGGGATCGAGCGTCGTCTGCGCTTTGACGACCGCCACGCACCAGAGCCGCGTGGACTCGCGCGCGACAGGGTCGCTGCTCTTCGGGTCCGCGAGGTCCGGATGAAACGCGAGCCACAGCGACGAGCACGCGCCCGCGCTGCTGCCCGTGGCGGCGATGCGCGCCTTGTCGATGTTCCACCCGGCGGCCTTGCTGCGGACAAACTGCAACGCGCGCGCGGCGTCGTGCAGCGGGCCTTTCACCGGCGGGATCAGCTTGTCCGCCTCGGCCTGCGGGATGAAACGGTAATTGATGGCGACGACGGAGATGCCCGCTGAAAGGTAAATGGCGGCGCTGTTGAAGCCCGACTTGTCACCATTCAACCAACCGCCACCGTGAATGTGAAACACAACGGGCGTCGGCTTGTCCGACTGAGCCTTGTAGAAGTCGAGCACGTTCCGCTCGTGCGGGCCGTAGGGGACGTTCGCAAGCGTGGGCTTAGGTTGCGCCCCTGTCGCGGCGACGACCTGGGCGCAATGGACGCAAAGAAACGCAACGATGCCGAAGCTGGGCTTCACCTGGCGGACGGTGCCTTGAGTTTCTCGATGAGGTACTGGTGCAGCAGGGCGTGCTTCACATCGGGCGCGCCGGGATAGACGAGTTCGCACTCGACGCCGGCAGCCTTGCAATGCTCCTGCAACTTCACGCCGAAGTTTGATGTGTGCGTCGGATCCTTCTGGTCCTGGCCCAGCGCGGGCGGCGCGCCGAAGCCGAGCCACACGGGCGGATCGTCGGCGGTGACCAGCGCGTACGGCGAATACTCGGCGATCCACGGCAGGATCGTGTCGCGCTTGGCGAGGAACTCGTCGAACGCCGGGAGCTTCTTCTCCTTGTCGCCCTTGAAGCCGAAGGCGTGGCCGCCGTAACGGCTGTTGGGCGTCCACTCCTTCATCTGCGCCGGGTCGAGCGTCGTCTGCGCGCCCGACACGGCCGCGCACCACAGCCGCGTGGATTCGCGGGCGATGGGATCGCTGCTCTTCGGGTCGGCGAGATCGGGATGAAACGCGAGCCAGAGAGACGAACACGCGCCTGCCGATCCGCCTGTCGCGCCGATGCGGGCCTTGTCGATGTTCCACTCGGCGGCCTTGCTGCGGACGAACTGCAAAGCGCGCGCCGCGTCATGCAACGGCCCCTTTACCGGCGGCACCACTTGGTCGGCCCCGGCCTGCGCGATGAAGCGGTAGTTGACGGCGACGACGGAAATGCCCGCTGCGAGGTAATTGGAGACCGCACCGACGCGCGCCTTGTCGCCGTTCACCCACCCGCCGCCGTGGATGTAGAACACCACCGGGGTCGGCTTGTCGGACTGCGCCTTGTAGAAGTCGAGCACGTGCCGCTCGTGGGTGCCGTAGGGGACGTTCGCCATCGTGGGCTTCGGTCCGGCGGGAGCTTTGGGCGCGGCCTTCTTCGCGTCGGCCTTTGCCTTCGGCTGGTCGGAGGATTTTTTCGGCGTCGTTTCCGCGGCGATGAGCTGGCCGCCGAGAACGCAAAGAATTGCAAACAGAGGAATCAGTTTTTTCATGGTGCTGGTCGGGAGTTTAACAAGCGCGGCAATTGGACGGAAGCGCGCGCTATCGCTTCGGAAATGATTTGTCCGCGTCCCACACGATGACGGCCATATGGTAGCCCTTGTAGGAATCGGGCGGCTCGCCGGGCAGCGCGGAGGCGTAATAGGCGGTGACGATCTGACCGTCCTTGCGCTGGACCGATGATGGATAACCGCCGTCGAGGCCGTTCCAGTCAATGAGGCGCACCGGTTCGCTCCAAGTGTCGCCGCCATCGGCGCTGAGCATCGCTTCGAGGCCTTTCCTGCCGAAGTCGGAAGCGCGGTCGCCGTAGCTGAAGAGCACGCGACCGTCGCGCAGCTTCGCGAGATGGCCGTTGACGCGTTGAAAGCCGGCCATCGTTCGCTTGAAGGTCCACGTGCGCCCGTCGTCGTTGGAGGCGAAGAGCTGCACTTGATCCTTCTTCTCCACTCCGCTGCCGATGCGTGCCGCGGCGAGCCAGCGGCCGTTGCCGAGATGGAGCGGTGTCGTTTCGTTGGCGTCCGGGCCGACAACGACCGGCCCGCCCCACGATTTGCCGTCGTCCTTGCTGCGGTAGAGCCACGAGCGGAATTTGCGCTCCTCGTACTTCTCCCACGGCCCCTGCGGCGAATAGACCACCACGCAAAGGTCACCGTTGTGCGCGATCTGCACATCGCCGAACGGCACCGCCGGCTGGCCGCCGGGCGTCGTTTGCGGAAAGGCGTCCTTGCTCACCCACCACGACTTGCCGCCGTCGGGTGAGCGGCTCAACCACGGCCCGAGAACTTCGTAGCGAAAACTTCCGCGCGTGTGCGGCGCCCCCGGCGGGTAACGATTCGACCAGCCGGAGGTGAGCACGATGAGATCGCCATTGGCCGCAAGCCCTGCCGCGTGATTCATGCGGATCGTCTCCAGTTCGTGTTGCGTGGCGGCGCTGCCAAACTTCCACGTCGTTCCGCCGTCGCCGCTCAACCAGCACTCGATGTCGCCCGGGTGATGCCCGTGGCTCGCGTCGTTGAAGATCAGCGTGGCGAGCGTGCGGCCATCCTTGAGCAATTTTAGATTCGGCCACGCACAATGACCGTGCGCCGTGAAGACAGGCACAGGCCGCTGGCCGTTGCGGTCCATCGCATGGCGGAGCGCGGCCAGCTTTGCGTCCGTCTCAGCGCCCGGACAATGGGCGCAGAAAACGCAAAACAACGCCGCGGCGGTGATGACGCGCCCGCACATCGCTCACTTCTTCGACAACTGCGCTTCGATGGCCGCCGCGACTTTTTCGGCGAGGTATTTGTAGCCGTCGCCCGTGAAGTGTACGTTGCCATCCGGGAGCTGGAATTCCTTCAGCTTTGCCTTCGCGTGCGAGTGGAGGTCGTTGGTCGGCACCCCGGCCTCCGTCATCACGCGCGCCGCGGCTTCGTTGTATTTCATCTCATCGCCCGCGATGCGGCCGTCGGATCCTTCGACCACCGGAGTGGTGTTGCACCAGACGAGCTTTGCGCCCGTGGCTTTCAACTGTCCGACCAGTTCGCGCAGGTTTTTCTCGTAGTCCGCCAGCGGCACCTGCAAGTGCGCGCCCGAAGCCTTGGGGTCGGCGCGCTTGCTGGGATCGTCCTGGATGTATTTCAAGTCGTGCAGGCCCCAGTTGAAATGGATCACATCCCACTTCGAGTCGCCGAGCCACGCGTTGAGATTCTTCAAGCCGTTGATCGTCGGGCCGCCGTTCGCCGGGATGCGATGAACGTTCGCCTTGCCCTTGAGCAGCTCGCGCACGGGCAGCGCGTAGCCCATCGAGATCGAATCGCCGATGAGCAGCACGCGCGGCAGCCCGGGCACATCCTCGATCTTCGCGAGCGAGGGACTCGGCGCGCGCTTCGCCTTGGCTTTCGGGTTGGCTTTTTTCTCGGCGGCGAAAACGGCGCCGCAAAAGGCGATGAGCAACGCGGAGGAAACAAGCAGGCGGAACAGTGGGAATTTCATGCGAAAAATCTTAGGCGAGTTTGGAGCCGGGTGGAAACTGGATTTTGGAAGCTCGACACCTCGTGGACGCTCCCAGGAACGCAGGCGAAAAATTGGGGCGAAAAATCATTTCAAGGTGGCGAAGCGGACCAGTTCGCGAGTGAGGTTGATCCAAAGGATCGCTTCAAGTTGTGTGTGAGCGAACAGACGGCGGGCGTGTGACTCGAAGGCGTCGAGCTGGTCGGTCAGGGCTGTGAGTTTGAAGGCGACACGGGGCGCGGCGAGTCGAAGCCGTTGTGTGCCGAGGCTCACATCGTTACCGAAGACTTCGACGTTTTGGAGCACGACCGGCTCGCCGCCCAGGAAGTGAGTGAGTGCCTCTTCGTAAAGTGGCAGTTCGAGGCCGATTCCCAAGTCGCGAATCAGCGGGACGAGAATCTGCTCGACGTGCTTCGCGCCTGGAAGGCTGCGCTCCCAGAGTTCAGTCGAGACCTCGAAGGCAACGCGGCTCTCGCGCGTGAGCGTGGTGTTCACAAATTCGTGCTCGATGGCCTCCGGACGGAGATTCACCAGCTTGGCGTGCGAAATGTCACAGAGCAGGAGGTAGTTCGTGGTCTGCGCCCGGTCCCGCGGT
>DATDFH010000754.1:0-6235 GCA_036522715.1 Verrucomicrobiia bacterium | reverse complement strand
CCGTCGGATTTCTTTTCGAGCACAGGCGTGCATTCGGCCGTCGCGCGACAGGAGCCCCAGCGGCTCGGGCCGAGGCGGCAGGGCTGGTCTTCGCAAGCGTGCCCGCAAATCCAGCGCTCGTTCGGCCGCTGGTAACGCGCTGCGTCGGAGTCGGGAGCTGGCAGTTGCTCGTTCATTTCGCGCCTCCAGAAAACGCGTACACAATCACGACGTGCGCCGCGGTGAAGAGCAGCAGGCTGTACGTCAGCGGCAGGTGCACGAACAGCCAGAGCTTGAGCATCGACTGGAGCGCGTGGTGGTAATCCAGCCCGTCCTTCTGCCGCACGAGCTGCTCGAGGCGTGTGAGCGCGCCGCGCTCCTTTTCGTTGAGGTAGCGGCGGAGGTCGTTGATGTCATCGAGGACGGTGTTTAACGGGCGGCGCGAATCCATCAGGTGCAGCCAGAAGTGGCGCGGCGCTGCAAAAAATGCACGGAGCCGCCGCTCGTAGAAATCAGCAATGGTGGTGGCGCTGCTCTCGGGGATCGACGCGAGCGCGAGCGTCTCGGCCTCTGACGCGGCGTGGTGGCGCAGCGTGGGAATCTGCTCGAAGAAGACCTCGCCGCCACGAATGGAAAGTCGCTGGGGAAAGACGCGACTGATCACCAGGCCGAAAACACCGCTCGCCATCACCAGAAAATAGATCCACGCGAGCGAGCTCTCGAACCAACCATTGGGCCAGCGGAAATCGACATGCACCAGGAACAGCGTTCCAGTGAAAAAGCCTGCATAGATGTGAAACTGCAACCAGCCTTCCGATGAGATCATCGGCAGGAACGGCAGCTTCTTGCGCGCGTTGTAAAGCGCAACAACAAGCATCACCGCCAGCAGCACCCAGCCGGTGACGAAGTACCAGTGCGAGACCGCGCCGCGAAAATGCAGGTGCGTCCAAACCGCCACGACCGACGCTGCGAGGAAAAGCAGCGTGCCCACCCAGCGTTGGCGCGTGAAGGAGGTCATCGCGAAGAATTGCCGCGAGAGAACGCAAAAAACACAACAGAAGAATTCTCTTTGTGCTCTTTGCGTTCTCTTGCGGCTGTCGGGTTCATCGCTTCAACCACTTCGCGAAGGTGTCGAGGTCGTTCATGTTCATGCGCACGAGCGCGCCGTGCGGGCAGGCGCGCTGGCAGGCGGGACCGCCGTAGTTCTCCACGCAGAGGTCGCACTTGGTCGCCTTGAGGATCGGCCGCAGATCCTGATCGAGCAGGAACTGGCCGTCGGCGTCGCGGATTTCCACCATGCGAATTGCGTCGTAGGGACAATTGCTTGCGCACATCTTGCAGCCGATGCACGTGGCCGGATTGATGGTGACCTGGCCTTTGAAAGTCTCGCGATGGATCGCGCCGGTCGGGCAGCCGATCATGCACACCGGATCGGCGCAGTGCATGCAGGCGTCGGCGACCATGATGCGCCCGCTGGTCGGGCCGTGGCGGAGGAAGCGCGGATTGTTGTCGTGTGTGGAGGCGCAGGCGCGCACGCAATCGTCGCAGCGCGTGCAGCGGTCGAGGTCGATCAACATCGTCGCCGTGCCGTTGAAGAAGCGGTTCTCGGTGATGAACTCCAACAGGTCCGCGCCGAGCTTCTCGCCAGCACCGGCGTCGCTCCGGGCTTCAGGCGCGGCTTCGGCCGGGGCGGCCTCGGCATCGATCAACGCCGGCAGTTCGCGCGCGGGCAGCGTCGGCAAGACGACCTTCTCCATCACCGCCGTCGGCACGACGAGCAGGTGCGAGTAGCCGAGCACGCGCAGCGAATTTTGCAACGCCACGGGCGAATCGGGCTGGCGCCAGTTGTGGGCGATTTCACTGAAGCCGAAAAAATGGCCGGCGCCGAGGTAATTGAGCGAGCGCTCACCGTTGCCGAACCTGCGGCTCACGCGCGCGAAGCCGGCGCGGATGAGGACGACGCCGTTGGGATAATCGCCTTCGGTGGCGACGAGTGGTTCGGGCGCGGCCTTGCCGGCCTTGGCCATCCGCTTGTAGTCGCCCGACCAGTCGTATTCGCCGTAGGTGGCGAATTCGGTTTGCGCGGCGACCTCGGCGAGTTGTTCCTTCGTGAGGTGCCGGAAGAACGGGATGGCGCGCAGGTGCGAGGCCAGCGCGCGTTGGCGGTAAATCCGGTCGATGTGCGCGCGGAGCCTGTCGTCGGACTTCATCAGGTCGCGCAAACCCTGCCAGCGGATTTCCAGCAACTCGGCCTGGTCGCTGTCGGCAAAAATCGTCGCTGTGCGCGGGTTGCGGCTCAGTGCGGCGATCTCGCCGAAGAAATCGCCGGTGCCCATCACGTCGGTGCGGTGGCGGTCGAGGATGCGCGGAACATCCTGGAGAAAGACGCGGAACTCGTCCTGGGACTGACGCCCGCCGAGCCGTTCGTCGGCTTGGAGTTGCGAGCCGCGGAAGCTTTCCGGTTCGCGCCGGCCGTTCCACAATTGCGCGAGCAGGCGGAACACGCCCTTTTTCCTCGCCTCGCGCCGGCCGAGCAGCGATGCGGGCAGTCTGGGTTCAAGCACGACCCGCACGCTGCCGCTGAGGACCATGAACGCCGATGTGCCGTAATCTCCCTGGCGCGTGATGATTTCGCCTTTGCGATAGCGGCGAATCCGCGTGTCGTGGGCGATGATTTCGCGGAGCGGTGTGCGTTTCGGAAATTTCTCCGGGTCCATCTCGCTGAACGGGGGGATGGTCAGGAGGAGTTCCACGTCCACGTCCGCCATGTTGGGATCGAACGCCGCGTCAAAACGCTGCGGTCGCTCGACGATGTGGAAGGCTTCAGGCATCGAGGACGAGGTCCGTCTGTGGCCGGCAGATGCACGTGAGGCAGGAACCGGCCTCCGGCTCCGCATCAGGCGGCTTGAGATAGCTGACGCTGCCGGACTTGATCGCGACGATGCACGAACCGCAACTGCCCGCGCAACAGCCGGAGTCGATTCGCACCCCCTGCGCCTGCGCGAACTCCAGCAGGTTTTGCGAGGCTGGCTCCCACCGAACATTCTTTCCCGACCGACTGAATGTGACGTTCAGTTTCGCCATCATCGCCGTCTGGCTTGGCGGCGGTGGCGCGGTCTTTTTCTTCACCGTCGCGGGACCGAAAGCTTCAAAGTAAACATCCTTGTCCGGCACGCCCCACGCCTCCAGGCCGTCGGTGATGCTCTTCATGAACGCGCCGTTGCCACAGAGGAAATACTCGAAGTTGCTCGACGGCAGCAGTTCCTTCATCAACTCGGGCGTCACACGGCCTTCGTGGTGAAAATCGCGACCCTTCACGTCGCCGGGACCGGGACGGCTGTAGCAGACGTGGAGGCGGATGTTGTCGTGGTTGGCGGCGAGCTTCTCGATCTCGTCCTTGAGCATGTGCTCGGTGCGATTGCGCACGCCGTAGAAAAACCAGACCTCGCGCTCCTCGACGGCCGCCGCGACCGCGCCGGCCATGCTCACCATCGGGGTCACGCCGACGCCGCCGGCGATAAGAACGATGGGATTCTTCTTTGACGTATCGAGGAAGAAGTGACCGGCGGGCGCCTTGACGTTGAGGATGTCGCCCTCCTTCAGCACGTCGCAGAAGTAGCTCGACGCAACACCCGGCGGCAGGTCGGGTTTGTCGGTCGGCGCCTTCTCCTTCTTGATGGTGACGCGGTAGTAATCCGCGCGCGGCCGGTCGGAGAGCGAATAGCAGCGCACCACCGGCTTGTCGCGGCCCGGGATGTCGAGGGCGAATGTGAGGTACTGACCCGGCTTGTAGGGTGGAAGCGGTTTGCCGTCGTGCGGGACGAGCTGGAAGGAGAACACGTCGTCGCACTCGCGGATTTTTTTCACGACGGTGAACTTCCGGTAGCCGTTCCAGACCGCCCTGGCCTGCTCGGCTTCCTGGCAACGCAGGCGCGCCTCGTGGATTTGCAGGCGCAGACGCTGCGCGGCCAAACGATCGGCGCGCGCCTCCGACCAGCAGCGCCGCGTTGAGGTGAAGAGCAGGAGAACCAGTTGAAGTGCAATCGCGGCCAGCAGAAGCGATCCGAGGACGAGGCCAGCCTCCCCGCCGAGGGCCGACTGCAACGAGTGGATTACGGATTGCATCACCGCGGGGCTTCTACTACCAACGGGGTTGTGCGGAGACAACGCCGAATTTCATCCGTCGCTGTTCAAGTTCCGATTTTCCTCGTCGCGCTCGTTGCGGCGCGAACGCTTCTGGCACAAGCGTCGCCGGCGGGAAAAGACGCTGCGCATTTCGTGGGCACGCAATCGTGCACCGGCTCCGGATGTCACGGCGGCGCGGCGGCGCATCAGAACCAATACCTCGTCTGGTCCACGCGCGATTTCCATTCGCTGCGACCGTTCGCCACGCTGACGACCGCGCGCTCCAAACAGATCGCCGACGAACTCAGGATCGCTGACCCGACGCGCGACGCGCGCTGCACGACTTGCCACGCCCCGCTGGCGCAGGTGCCGGCGCCGTTGCAGGCCGTGGTGCTCAATGCGAAGGAAGGCGTCTCGTGTGAAAGCTGTCACGGACCGGCGGAGCGCTGGCTTGGTTCACACACACGTCCGGACTACTCGCGCGCCGACCGCGTCGCTTCCGGGATGCGCGATCTGAAAAACCTGTACGTCCGAGCGAACACTTGCGTTGCCTGCCATCAGACGGTCGAACTGCCGCTGCTCAGAGCCGGCCATCCCGAATTGATCTTCGAACTCGACGGGCAGAGCGTGACCGAGCCGAAGCACTGGCGGGTCGAACGCGACGCGCCCGGCCCGCAGGCGTGGCTTGTCGGCCAGGCGGCGGCGTTGCGCGAGATGAGCTGGCAACTCGCCCGCGAACGCGGTGCCGACGAGAAACTGACTGCGCGCTGGCAGGCGTTGCGGTGGTTGCTTGTCAAGGTGGAGCTGTTAGGGTCCGGCGCGAAAGCACCAACAGCCGTCCAGAGCGCTGCGGATGAACTCGCGCGTCGCGCCGCGGCGATGACGTGGAGCGATGCGCTGACGCGCCAGCATTTACGCGCGCTCGCGGACTCCGCCGCCGATTTTCGCGACGGCAAAGTGTCCGCGCCGATGCACGCACATCGCGCCGAGCGGTTGGTGCTCGCGCTTGACCGTCTGGTGGTCGGATTGGATTTGGAGAAGGGAACGAAATCACCGAAGGTCGAATTGGAACGGCTCTTCATGCTCGCCCAGTCGGTGCCCGATTTTGAACCGGAGCGCTTCGCCGCCGCGTTGGAGTCGTTTGCCGCAAGAGTGCGCTAGTGGCGCTTCGTCGCCGTGCAACTCACTCCACCGTCACGCTCTTGGCGAGGTTGCGCGGCTTGTCCACGTCGCATCCGCGTACGACGGCGATGTGGTAGGCGAGCAGTTGCAAGGGCACAACGGCCAGCAGCGGGAAGATCGGGTCCAGCGTCGCCGGCAGTGAAATCATCTCGTCCGAAACTTTCGCGAGTTGCGAGTCCCCCTCGGTCCCGACGCCGATGACCGGTCCCTTGCGGGCGCGGACGACTTCGAGGTTGCTCAGCGTCTTGTCGTGCATCGAATCCTGCGGGCAGATGACGACGCTCGGCGTATTCTCGTCGATCAAAGCGATCGGACCGTGCTTCATCTCGGCGGCCGGATAACCTTCGGCGTGGATGTAGGAAATCTCCTTGAGCTTGAGCGCGCCTTCGAGGGCGACGGGGAAATTGTACTGCCGGCCGAGGAAGAAAAAATCTTCGGCCTTCGCATACTTCAGCGCGATGCGTTTGATCGAATCGTTTTTCGCCAGGATGGATTCGATCTGTTTCGGCACGGCTTCGAGCGCCCTGAGGATTTGCGTACCGCGTTGCGCCGAAAGCATCCGCATCCGGCCCATCAACACCGCCAGCAACGTCAACACCGCGACCTGCGACGTGAATGCCTTGGTGGAGGCGACGCCGATCTCCGGGCCGGCGTGGAGGTAGATGCCGCCGTCAGCCTCGCGCGCGATGGTGCTGCCGACGACATTGCAGATGGCCAGCGCCCGGTGACCGCGGCGCTTGGCTTCGCGCAAGCCAGCCAGTGTGTCAGCGGTTTCGCCGGATTGCGTGATCGCCAGCACCAGCGTGTGCTTGTCGAGCGGTGCGTTGCGGTAGCGGAACTCGCTGGCGTACTCGACCTCGACCGGCAGATCCGCCAGGCGCTCGATCAGGTACTCGCCCACGAGCGCAGCGTGCCAGCTCGTGCCGCAAGCCGCGAACACGACGCGACG
>DATDFH010000753.1:0-19183 GCA_036522715.1 Verrucomicrobiia bacterium | reverse complement strand
AGAGTGTGTGGGTTCGACCCCCTCCGTCGGCACCAAACTTCTCTCAACTGCTTGTGGCCGTAGAGCCTTCGCGTTGTGCTGACGGTTTACGCCGCCTCGTTTTCCGGTGGCACGGCGGTCTGATCGGCGCGGCCCTGATGGATCTCCCGAAGGGTGCGCTTAGACGGCAGGCGCCGGAATCCGATTCAACGGGCTTATTCCCGGCATGGCAAATCTTGCTGGACAAGCTCCCGGCCAGCTTGCAGATTCCGCCCGTATGAACCCTGTATCAAAGCTCGCCGGTGGATTGCCGAACGGGCAGTCTGTTCAGGGTTTCGTGCATGAGGGAACCCATTGATCCCCCCTCGAAGAAAGGTAAACACATGAAGTTCATCAAATCGCTCGTTACGCTGGCCTTTGCTGCTGCTCTGCTCGCCGGCACCACCGCCTTCGCCGAATCCTGCTGCGACAAGGCCAAGGCCAAAGGCGAAGAGTGCAAGCACAAGTGCTGCGTCGAAGCCAAGAAAGACGGCAAAGTTTGCGAGAAGTGCAATCCGAAGAAGTAATCTTCCCGTCAGTTTGACAGAGCGGCTGGTTCGCAAGGACCAGCCGCTTCTTCTTTCGGGGGCGTCCCAGCGGCGCATTTCACTCGCCAGTCGAGGTCGTGAGCCTGCATTTTCATCCTAGGAGCCGCTTGGTCCGCCGCGCGGTATCGTCGGGCACCCTGTTGATCAGAGCCACCTGCCTCACCAACAACCCGGTGAAGGCGATCAACGACGCCGCGAAGCCGTGAACAAGCCGCCCAAACCGGAAATCCCCGTGGGCACCGCCGAGCTTGATGCCGTCATCCTCGGCGAAGCTCAACTGATCCTCTCCGAGAAGCGCACCGCGATGTCGGCATTGCGCACCGGCATCGCGGTTTTCGCGTTGCCACTCTCGGTGCTCAGCGTCCTGATCGCCACCTCGCGTCTGTATGACGTTTTGAACGTGCTTCATTTGCTCGTCCCACTGGCGATTTTGAATCTGGCGCTGATCGTCCTGGCGGCCTACCTCATCCTCCATTCAATCCAGCGCATCCGCCACTACGACCGGTTGATCAACGACCTCAAGCGCAAGCACAGCCGGCTCGCTGAACTGGTGGACTGACAACGCGCCTGGCTTCAGCGGTAAATATCCACCAGGAACACGGTGGCCTCGCCCTTGCCGGCATTGATGATCGCGTGCGCCACATCCGCGCGATAGCTTGCCGAATCACCCGGCCCCAAATCCTCCGTGTCATCAGCGGACTCCAGGCGCACCTGCCCCTTCGCCACCGTCAGGAACTCGCGCGTGCCCTCGAAGTGCGGCGCGCTGCGCAACGCGCCGCCCGGCTGAAGCTGCACCTCGTAAAACTCCACGTCCTTCTCGAGGTTCAATGGCGAAAGAGTGCGCACCCGGCATAGCTTGTCGGACTTGTAATGGTAAGCGTGGTCGTCGCCGCGGATCACCGAAATGGCCGACGCCGCGCCCGGCATTTCCAACAGATCTCCGAGCGCCATCCCGAATGCCTGTGCGATGCGCAGCGTCACGGCCAGCGTCGGGTTGGCCCGTTCGCGCTCGATCTGGCTGAGCATCGAACGGCTCACCCCGCTGGCGTTGGCCAGCCCCTCCAGCGACCAGCCGCGCTCGGTGCGCAGCTTTTTCACGCGCAGGCCAAGGTGGCGGTTGATCGCCTCGGCCGAATGGGCGGGCGGTGTCTTCGGGGACTTTGCGGCTGAAGTCATGCGTGCACTATATTGGAAATTATTCTTGCATACAGGAAAATCGTGTCCATTATACCGCACAGACAGGCAACATATCGCACAGCCGCTCTCACGCATGAAAGCCCTCGTCAAACGCCACTCCCGCCCCGGCCTCTGGCTGGAGGATGTGCCCGAGCCGGCCATCGGCATCAACGACGTCCTCATCCGCGTCCTCAAGGCCGGCATCTGCGGCACCGACCTACACATCTACAAATGGGATGTCTGGGCACAGAAGACCATTCCCGTGCCGATGGTGGTCGGCCACGAATTCGTCGGTGAAGTGGTGGCGGTCGGCTCAAATGTCGTCGACTTCCACGCAGGCGAGACCGTCAGCGCCGAGGGCCACGTGGTGTGCGGGCGCTGCCGTAATTGCCTCGCGGGCCGCCGCCATCTCTGCAAGGACACCCAGGGCATCGGCGTCAACCGCCCCGGCGCCTTTGCCGAACTCATCGCCGTCCCGATGACCAACGTCTGGCACCACCGGCCCGGCGTCGATCTCGAGGTCGCGTCCATCTTCGATCCGTTCGGCAACGCAGTCCACACGGCGCTTTCATTTCCGGTGCTGGGTGAAGACGTGTTGATCACCGGCGCGGGGCCGATCGGCATCATGGCCGCCGCGGTGGTGAAGCACGCCGGCGCGCGCTTCGTCGTCGTGACTGATGTGAACGACTACCGCCTCGACCTCGCGAAGAAGATGGGCGCAACCGTCGCGCTCAATGTCACCCGTGGAAATCTACGCGACGTGCAGCAGCAACTCGGCATGGTGGAAGGTTTCGACGTCGGCCTCGAAATGTCCGGCAATCCCGCCGCGTTCCGCGACATGCTCGACAACCTTTGTCACGGCGGGAAAGTCGCCATGCTCGGCATCCCGTCCGAACCGGTGGCCATCGACTGGAACAAGGTCATCTTCAACATGCTCACGATCAAAGGCATCTATGGCCGCGAGATGTACGAGACTTGGTATCAGATGAGCGTGATGCTCCAGAGCGGCCTCGACATCAAGCCCGTCATCACGCATCGGTTTCACTATACCGAGTTCGAACAGGGCTTCGCGGCAATGCTGAGCGGACAGTCGGGAAAAGTGATTCTGGACTGGCGCGACCAACCGTGACGAAATCCCCTCGCGTCCTGGCAATGCACTCGCTCAAGTCAGCCAACGTTCGCGCACAAGCCGTGCTGTCGTTGATCGGCAACACGCCGCTGGTGCCGCTGCGCTTCGAGCGCGAAGACCTCACGCTCCACGCCAAGTGCGAGTTCCTGAATCCCAGCGGCAGCGTCAAGGACCGCCTCGCCAAAAGCGTCCTGCTCGATGCCGAAGCCCACGGACTACTGCGGCCCGACTCGATCATCCTCGAATGCAGCAGCGGCAACACCGGCATCGCGCTTTCGATGGTCGGTGCGGCGATGGGCTATCGCGTAACGATCCTCATGTCGTCGAGCGCCAGCGAGGAACGGCGCAAGTTGATCCGCCAGCTTGGCGGGGAGTTGATCCTCTTCGAGAGCGCGGGCCGCTACCAGACCGGCATCGAAATGTCCCGCGAGATGGCCGCGGCCGACGCACGCTACTTCCTGCCGCGCCAGTTCGAGAACCCGCTCAACGTCGAGGATCACGAACACACCACCGGACAGGAAATCCTCCGGCAGGTCGGCGGGCCGATCGACGCGTTCGTCCACGGCTTCGGCACAGGCGGCACGCTCGCGGGCTGCGGCAAAGCGATCAAGAAACGCTGGCCGCAAGCGCGCATCCACGCGATGGAGCCGGCCGAGCAGGCGTTGCTCGCGGGTGAGTGCCCATGCTGCCATTTCATCGAAGGCGTTGCCGACGGCTTCATCCCGCCACTTCTCCGAGACGCGCCGCTTGATGGCCACATCGAAGTCACGAGCGCCGACGCAATGGCCATGACGCGCCGGTTGCATCGCGAGTTCGGTTTGCTCGTGGGAACTTCATCCGGCGCGAACGTCGTCGCCGCGCTCCGGGTCGCCGGCGAGCTTGGACCGAAGGCGACCGTCGTTACGCTTCTCTGCGACCGCGCGGAGCGTTACTTCAGCACGCCGCTGTTTGATCTGCCCGGCTCCGAGCGCATAGGCGCTCCAAAATCTCAACCCCGGTGATTCATGTTCAGCGCCTTCCAGAACCGCGTTCATACGCAACTCGACGCGATCCGCGCCGCGGGGACTTACAAGCGCGAGCGCGTCATCCTCACGCCGCAGGGCGCGACCATCCGCGTGGCCGATGGCAAACCCGTGCTGAATCTTTGCGCGAACAATTACCTCGGCCTCGCGCAACATGCGGAAGTGAGCGCCGCGGCGCACGCGGCGCTCGACAAATGGGGCTACGGCTGCGCCAGCGTGCGGTTCATCTGCGGCACGCAGGGCGTTCACAAGCAGCTTGAGCAGAAGCTCAGCGAGTTCCTCGGCACAGAGGACACGATTCTCTACGGCTCCTGCTTCGATGCGAATGGTGGCCTGTTCGAGACGCTGCTCGGCGCGGAGGACGCCATCATCAGCGACGAGTTGAACCACGCCTCGATCATTGACGGCATCCGCCTCTGCAAGGCGCAGCGCTTCCGCTACCGCAACAACGACATGGCCGACCTCGGGGCGAAACTCACCGAGGCGAAGTCCGCGCGCTTCCGGATGATCGCCACCGATGGTGTCTTCTCGATGGACGGCTACCTCGCGAACCTTCGCGCTATCTGCGATCTCGCGGAGAAACACAACACGCTCGTGATGGTGGACGACTCGCACGCGGTCGGCTTCATGGGTCGCACGGGGCGCGGCACGCACGAGCATTGCGACGTGATGGGCCGCGTGGACATCCTCACCGGCACGCTCGGCAAGGCGCTCGGCGGCGCGAGCGGCGGTTACACCAGCGGCCGGCGCGAAATCATCGAACTGCTCCGCCAGCGCTCGCGCCCCTATCTCTTCAGCAACACGCTCGCGCCCGCCATCGCCGGCGCCTCACTCAAGGTTCTAGACCTGCTCACCCAATCCACCGCACTGCGAGACAATCTGGAGGCGAACACGAAATTCTTCCGCGACGGCATGGCCAAGCTCGGCTTCAACATTCTGCCCGGCACGCATCCGATCTGCCCCGTGATGCTCGGCGACGCCGCCCTCGCCACGAAGTTTGCCGACGCGATGCTTGCCCGCGGTGTTTACGTCATCGGCTTCAGCTACCCCGTCGTGCCGCAGGGCAAGGCGCGCATCCGCTCCCAGATTTCCGCCGCGCACTCGCGCCAAGATTTGCAAGTCGCCCTCGATGCCTTCGCAGCGGTGAAAAATGAATTGGGCGTATGACCCTCTGATCTGTCATACTCTTCCCGATTCAGCACCCGAACCGACCATGTCCCGCCGCTTCCGCGTCACTTGTGTTCTGACCGCCGCGCTTGCGGGAGCGGGGATCTTTGACGCGGGCGCGCAGACGAATGTCGCCGCGGATTTCGCTGCACTCACCAGCGGACTCGCCGGCACGAACACAGCCACGCCCGGAACGCCCGGCAACGTGGTCGCGTTCGGGCGCGATTCGTTTCCGGTGCTCGAAGAACCCGGCGGCACGCAGCGCGCGGTGATGGCCGCAGGCCGCGCGGGCACGGCCACCAATTCCGCACGCGCCGTGGCTTACTCGCACACGGGCTACTACAACACGAACGACCCGGTGAAGACGCCGCTGTTCGACAACGCCGTGCTCTGGGCCAGCCGGAAAGCCACCCGCCCCAGCGTCCGCATTGGTCTCGGACCGGGTTTCAACACGGGCTTCTTTACCAACCTCGGTTACCTCGTGAAGAGCGTCACGACCTCGATGACGACCACGAACAACGACCTCACCGGCTGCGATGTGTTTGTCGCGAGTTGGGGTTCCGGCTACACGACCAATGCGCTCACGAAGATAACGAACTTCACCGCAGCAGGTGGCGGTGTGGTCAGCACGTGCACACCGTGGGCATTGAGCGATTCGGAATTCGCCACCGCCAACACGGTGCTCGACACCTTCGGGCTGGTTCTCAATGGCACATATTCAAGCGGCACACCTGTCACTATTCCGACGAGCAACTGGCCGGCGTATCACAGCGCAATCCCGGCGGCGGACCTGTTGCTCCTCGACAAGCAGGGGACGACCAACCTCACGCTGGCAGTGAAAACGTCGGCCTCGATGGCGATTGATTTCGTCTACGAAGTCCGCAGCGATGTGACCGCGCTCAACACGGTAGTCGAGCAACTCAGCCAAGCCTACGGTCTCATCAAACCCACGGACACCGCAACGCTTGCCCCCGCGACCCAGCCCGTCGAGGCGATGCTCGCGCGCTACCAGTCGCGGCAGTTCGACGTGCTCACGCCGGGGCAGCTCTTTGTGCATCCGGGAGCGAGCAACTATCCCGGCCTGCCGCGCGCGGGGCCGCTCGTCGCACGGACGATCAACGTCAATGGCAACACGCCGCAGGATTTCTACATGAACCTAGGCGACCGGCCCACGCGTGTTGAGACCGGCCTGTATGCGCCGCCGGGCGCGGCGTTCACCGTGGTGATCCCGGCGTCGCTCACGAATGCCGGCCTGCAAGTCCACATCGGCGGCACGCAGGACACGTTGTTCAATCTGACGACGTGGCAGAGCTTCCCGAAAATCTGGCGACGCGACACGTTGAGCAACGCGGTGACGCAAATCGGCCACGTCTTCGGCGGCCTCATCACGCTGCTCGTTCCGGCGAACACGAACCTCGGCAACTTCCAGATCACCGTGAGCAACGCACTCGCCGCGCCCGCGTTTGTGCTCGGGCAAAATACCGATGCCGAGTGGTATTCCACGCTGCGCACCAATCCCGGCGCGTGGGGATTCATCCAATGCACCAGCGCGACGTTTTACATCCCGGCGCTGCAACTCGCCGATTTGCGCAATCCCACCGAAGTTGCGCAGCACTGGCAGCGCGTAATGGACACCGCGGACGCCAATTACGGCTACACGCCATACCGCAAACGCGGCGAGGCCGTCGCGGGCAATCGTCAGTGCGGCATTCCGGGTGCGGGCGCTTACGCTGGCTATCCCATCGAGTGCGGCTGGGGCGGCGACCGCAACGAGGTGTTCCTCAACACCGCGCTGCGCTTCGGACATTGGGGCACGTATCACGAGCTGGGTCACGGCTTTCAAAATGATTTCGACAGCGAGTTCGTCATCGCCGTCGGCGCGGAAGTGGATGTGAACCTTTTCCCCGGCCTCATCTACACGCTCCTCCACGACCGCAGTCCGTGGGACAACAACACGCACTCGACCTTCGACGCCGCCACGCGCCTCACCGCGCGCACCAACTTCTTCGCGCTTGCCGCAAGCAACCAGACGTGGGCGGCCGCGTGCTCGACTTCGATGGGTTACGACTTCTATTTCAATCTCGCCGAGACCTTCGGCCGGCAGGCTTACAGCAACGCGCTCGGGCGTTTGATGCGCTGGCTGCAAAGCACGAACTCACCCGCGGTGGACGCGGAACTGAGCGCCCTGAACGCGGGTGATCCAAATTACAAGCGCAACCGCTTCTACCTCCTCTTCTGCGACGCGACGCAGCGCAACCTCGACACTTACTTTCAGCGTTACGGCCTCGGCGTGACGAATCTCGGCTACGACATCACTGCATCTGTGAAGTCAAATGTCGCCGCGAAGGGCTACGCCGTATGGACCAACAACGCGCCGCTCACCGGCATCTCCGACCCCGGCACGCTCAACTTCAGCGAGAACCTCGCGCCCGGCACCGCGCTCTACACGTTCACGGCCACCGAGCCGGATGCACACGAAATCCTCACTTACGAAATCACCGCCGGGAACACCGACGGCGCGTTCAGCCTCGACCGCCACACAGGCGTGCTGCGCGTCAGCCCGCGCGGATTCGATTACGAGCGCGCGACGAGTTACTCACTCACCGTCCGCGTTTCCGGCAACGGCGTGCCGCTCAGCGGAGTGCGGCCCACGGCCTCGCGCACGTTCACAGTGAATGTGGTCAATGTCCCCGACGGCCCGAGCGCCTCAGCGAAAATTTTCACCGCGACGAACACGATGGCCGTCAACGCCGTGCTCGGCACTTGCACCGCGCTGGTCGAAGCCGGGCGCACGCTGTCGAAGTGGGAAATCGTCCTGGGCAACAGCGCCGGACTTTTCGCCATCAGCAACTCCGGCCAGCTCACGCTCAGTCTTCCCGCGAGTCTGCCGAATCCCGGCGCCGCCGAACTCACCGTGCGCGCGACCGACAGCGCGGGCGCCGAGGGCTACGCCCCCGTGAAGATTTTGTGCAACACGACCAACGGAGTCCTCGAACAGCGCTGGAGCGGCACGTATGTCTTCACCGGGACACCGAGCTTCACCGGCTTTCGCACCAATTTCGCCAGCGCGCAAAATGTCGACAGCACCTTCACTCGGCGGATGTCCGGTTGGTTGATTCCACCCGCCACCGGCGAATACACGTTCTGGCTCGCGTCGGATGACGACGGCTGGTTCTACCTCAGCAACGATTCCACCGAGGCGATCAAACGGCCCTTCGCGATGGTGAAAGGCGCCACCGCCTTTCAGTCATGGGACGAGGACGCCACGCAGAAGGCGCAAACCTTCACGCTCGAAGCCGGCAAAGCTTACTACATCGAGGGCGCGCACATCGAAAACAGCGGCAGCGATCACCTGAGCGTCGCGTGGTCCGGGCCGGGCATTGCGCGACAACCGATCCCCGGCAGCGTGCTCGCGCCGGCGATCGGCGGCGTTGCGTTCCAGGCGCAGAAGCCGTTCGCCGCCTGGCGGACGCTCAAGTTCGGCACGAGCGCGGCGGACAATTCCATCGCCGGCGCCAACGCCGATCCTGACAACGACGGTTTGTCCAACCTGCTCGAATACGCGCTCGGCCTCGACCCGCTAAATGCCAGCGCGCCAACCTGGCAAGTCACGTTGGCGAACGTAAGCGGGCAGAATTACCTGAATGTCCTCGTCAACCGCGACACGAACGCGAACGACGTGGTGATCGACCCATTCGTCACCGGATCGCTCACGTCGCCCGCGTGGAGCAGCACCAACGCACTGATCACGCTCAACACTCCCGCGACATTCCGCGCGCGCGACACCGTCCCGTTCAGCGCGGTCACCAACCGCTTCCTGCGCCTGCGCTTCACGTTGCCCTGAACCATGCCCGCGTGGTTGGAACAATTCGCCGTCGCCGTCTGCGCCATCTCCGGCGCACTCGCTGCGTCCGGAAAGCGGCTCGACCTCTTTGGCGTGATCGTCCTCGCCGTCGTCACCGCGGTCGGCGGCGGCACAGTCCGCGACTTGTGCCTGGGCGCGAAGCCGGTGTTTTGGATTGAGAACCCGAATCACATCGTGACCGCCACGGTGACCGCGCTTGCCACCTTCGTCATCGCCCGCTTCTGGACTTTGCCGCAGCGCGTGCTGCTCGTGGCGGATGCGTTCGGTCTCGCGCTCTTCACCATCGCCGGCACGGAGAAGTCGCTGCTGCTCCAATCCTCCGGCGTCATCGCCATCATGCTCGGCGTGATCACGGGCGTCGCCGGCGGATTGCTGCGCGACGTGCTGCGGCGCGAAATCCCGCTTGTGTTCCAGCCGGACATCTACCTTTACGCGACCGCGGCCTTCTGCGGATCGGCCGCGCTTGTGATCTCGCAAAAATACTTCCCCGGCTCACCGGCGAACCGTTTCATCGCAATGGCGATCATTCTCGCGCTGCGCCTGGCGGCCATCGGCTGGAAGTTGCGGCTGCCGGTTTTTAAATCGCGGGACAGCCACGAATGATTTGCCGCTCACAGCCTTTATGAAACAACTCAGCACTCTGACCGCGCTCCTCGCCCTCACACTTTCCGCGGGCGCGCAAATCACTTCGCCCGATCTCGCCGCGCTCACACAGGGCGTCACCAGGATCGCCAGCCCCGGCGTGCCTGGCCGCGTGTGCGTGTTCGGCAACGCGGCGTTCCCCATCGTCGTAGGCAAGGCGGACAAAGTCGTGCAACCCGTCGTCGGTGCGGGTCGGCTCAGCAGCGGGCGCGTCGTCGTGTTCGGTCACAACGGTTACTTTGGTGCCGTCAACTTGAAGGAAGCGGACACGGGAAAATTTCTCCTCAACTGCATCACATGGGTTGGGCGTGGCGCGGCGAAGCCAGACGTCGTCTCGCTTGGCGCAAAGAATCTCACCGACGCGCTGGCATCTATCGGCCTCAGCAGCGCGGCGGCGGACCTCCAGAAACTTGCGCCGACACAGGTGCTCGTGGCGGACGCGGGCCGCGTGAAGGCGGGCGAAGTGGCCGCGATCGTGAAGTTCATCCGCGCGGGCGGCGGCTTCGTGACCGCGGGAACGGGCTGGGGCTGGAAACAATTGAATCCCGGCAAGGACCTCGCCACCGATCTCGCCGTCAATCGCATCCTCAATCACGCCGGCCTGGCCATCGCCGATCACACCGTGAGCGACACGACGAATGGCGGCTTCGCAGTCAGCACCGACGTGCCGCCACTGACGCACGCAGGGCGGGCGTTGTCCTCCGCCATCGCGAGCACGGGCGGCACGGTGAAACTCAGCAAGGCCCACGCGGCGTTGGCGAGCGCGTCGCTCGTGGGCGCGATGGAAAGTCTGCCGGCAACCGACACGCAGTTCCTCCCGCGCCTGCGCGCGCTCGCGGCCAATCCCAAAGTCGTCGCCGTGCCGTCGGCGAAGACGCCGGTGAAGTCGGACAACTTCGCCGGGCGTATGCTGGTCACGATGCAGGGCCAGTCATTGCGCAAGCTCGCGCCGGAGCAGACGCGCGCGCATCCGGCGTCGGAATTTTTTCCCGGCCCCGTGCCGAAGACCGCGCCGCGCCTCGGGGACGTAACGGTCAATGTGGATACGAAGGTGCGCGACTGGCACAGCACCGGGCTTTACGCCGCGCCGGGCGAGACGATCACGGTCACGCTCCCCGCCACGACCGCGAAGAAAAAGCTGCGTGTCCGCATCGGCGCGCACAAGGACGAGCTGTGGCATCTCGATTCGTGGAAGCGCTTTCCCGAAATCACGCGCGAGTTCCCGCTCGATGCGGCGGCGACGAAGGCAGCGTGCGCGTTTGGCGGATTGGTTTACGTCGAGGTTCCGAACGGCTGCGAACTGGGAACAATTACGATCCAGATTTCCGGCGCGGTCGCCGCGCCGCTCTACGTTCACGGCCGGACGAGCGTCGAGCAATGGCGCGCAAGCATCCGCAACAACCCCGCGCCGTGGGGCGAACTCGCCTCGACGAAAGTCATCCTCACGCTGCCGAGCGACGTCTTGCGCACGCTCGACGATCCGAAGGCGTTGATGGACGTGTGGGACCGCGTCCTCGACCTCGACGCGGAACTGGCGGGCATTCCGAAGGATCGCGAGCGGCCCGAGCGCATCGTGTGCGACGAACAGATTTCCGCCGGCTACATGCACGCGGGCTACCCGATCATGACGTGGATGGACCAGCCGAAAAATTTTGCGAGCCGCGAGAGTTTGCTGAAAGGCAACTGGGGCATCTTCCACGAACTCGGCCACAACCACCAGGTCAGCGACTGGACCTTCGACGGCACCGGCGAAGTGACGTGCAACATTTTCAGCTTTTACGTGATGGAGAAACTCTGCGGCGTGAAGCCGCGCGAATACGTTCACAGTCGCGGAGGTACGAAGGTCATTGATCTCCACCAGAAATATTTCTCGGCCGGCCCAGCGTCCTTTGAGCGATGGAAGTCGGAGCCGTTCACCGCGTTGTGCATGTATGCGCAGTTGCAGGACGCTTTCGGCTGGGACGCATATCGGAAAATCTTCGCCGAGTATCGCGCGCTGCCCGCGGACGTGCGTCCCAAGTCCGAGCAGGACAAACGTGATCAGTGGATGACGCGTTTCTCAAAAACCGCCGGCAGAAATCTGGCGCCCTTCTTCCGCAAATGGGGCGTGCCCGTCGGCGACACCGCCGCGCAATCCGTGGCGCAACTACCCGCTTGGATGCCGGCGGGGATGTGAGCGGCCGCTCAACGTGGTTCCGGCATCCTGCTGGAACGTCCATCTGCATTCGGTGGCTGGCAGAGGCGAGGAATGGAACTGCCGGCAAGATGCCGGCAGCACATTTTCTCATTGCGCCTGAAGTTTCCGCATCGCCTCGGCGTAACGCTTCCCGAACTCGCGCAGAGAAGGCGTGTCGAAGTGGACGGCATCGCCCTTGTGCTTCAAGCCCGTGGATTCGGCGACGCCGCAGTTGGGCGCGAGCTTCGGGAGCGAGGCGATCTGTTCGTTCACCACAGGCCAGAGCGCGTCGTCGCCGGACTTGGTTTTGCGCGCGAGGAATTCGCCGAGCTTGCCGGCCACGAACGGCACGTCACCCACGCCGAGATCGGCGCGAAGATCCTTCACCATCTTCGCCAACCGCGCGGCGTAGGTCTCGGCCGTTTCCTTTTTGCCCGCGTCGTTCTCGCCTTGGTGCCAGAGGATTCCTTTGAGCTCGCCGTCCTTCATCGCGAGGCGCGCCCGCACCAACGCCTGCTGGTAGAGATCGCCACCTTTGCTCCAACGTTCCAGCGGCGTGCCGCCCACGGCGCACGGAATCAGGCCGATGGTCGCGGCCGGATTCGCCTCCGCCATCGCGCGCGCAAACGAGGAGCCGAGGCCGACGCCTGCGACCGGCTTGTCGAAATGCAAAGGCTCGACGGCGGGCGCCCACGAGTTCTCCTTGGTGAACTTGACCACGCGCGGGTGTGGCGACTTCGTCTCGTCGTCGAGCGCCCCGCGGCCAGCCATGTTCGATTGACCGATGAGAAGGTAGAGGTGGAACTTCGACTTGGCTGGCAGGTTCACCGGCGCATCGGCGGCAGACACTCGTGTAGCGGAAGCCAAGGTCGCAGTCCAAGCGAGGAAAGATCGGCGTGAGATCATGTGCCGAGTGTGGAGCAGGACGGCGCGGCATTTCAATCCGGCAGCGATGGTTTGAACGCCCCCGCCTCGCTGCCAGTCGGAAACTCATGCTTGCCCGCCGGTGTTCAAAGAGCGAGAAATTCACCGTTGGTCCACGCACCGCCACTTCCGGGGCCGTGGCGACGCGCACAACCCGCCCCGGGGAACCGTTGATATGAAACTGATTCAATCCACCATCGCCACTGCGATTTTGTCCTTCATCACCGCCGCGCTTGCCCAGACGGACGCAGTCACCCTCAAAGTCGGCGACCGCGCGCCCAAGCTTCAGGTCGCGAAGTTCGTGCAGGGCGAGCCGGTCAAGGACTTCGAACGCGGCAAGGCCTACATCGTCGAGTTCTGGGCCACGTGGTGCGGGCCGTGCCGCGTGTCGATCCCGCACCTCAACGAGTTGCACACCAAATTCAAGGACAAGGACCTCATCGTCATCGGGCAGGATTGCTGGGAGCGCGACGAGAAACTCGTCGAGCCGTTCATCAAGCAGATGGGCGAGAAGATGACCTATCGCGTGGCGCTCGATTTGAAGGACGCCGACAAGGAGCGCGGCCAGATGGCCGAGACGTGGATGACCGCCGCCGGACAAAACGGCATCCCGACGGCGTTCGTCGTGGACAAGACCGGCACCATCGCGTGGATCGGCCATCCGATGACGCTGAAGGATGCGGTGCTCGAACAGATTCTCGCCGGCACGTTCGACGTGAAGAAGGCGGCGGCCGCGAATGAGATGCGAACGAAGAACAAGACCGAGGTTTCCGCCGCGTTCAAGGAATTCAGCCTGGCGTCCCGCGACAAGAAGTGGACCGACGCCATGTCCGCGTTGGACAAGATGGAGAAGCTGATGCCCGAGGAAGACCGCGACCGGCTGGGCATCTACCGCTTCCAGTTGCTCACAGAGTCGAACGACACCGAGCGCGCGCTCAAGCTCGGTCGCAGCCTCAGCGACGCCGACAAGGACAACGCCCAACTCCAGAACGCCCTCGCCTGGTCCATCGCCAAGACCGCCAAGGCCGACGCAGCCGCGCTGAAGCTGGCCGAGCTGTGCGCCAACCGCGCCAACGACGCCGCCTCGGGCAAGGACGCCGCTATCCTCGACACGCTGGCGCGCGTGCATTTCCTCCGGGGCGACAAGGACAAAGCCATCCTCTGCCAGCAGAAGGCCGTCGAACTCGCGCCGGCAGGCGGCTTCAAGGAAAAACTCAGCGCTGTGCTCGCCAGCTACATGAGCGGCAAGCTGCCCGAGGCGGAGTGAGGCTGTCAGGTGACGCGTCGCCTCGGTTGAACAATCCTCTGGCCGCCGCCGTCACCACCGTCGCTGCGAACAGTTCCGCCACCAGTAACGGCGTGGATTTGATCGACACCTCCGGTTTCACCGACCCCGACACGATCACCGTGGCGAACAGGATCAACGAGATGCCCACCGCGCAGCGGCGCTGACTCCGTAAATGCCAGCAGAGAATGAACGACCTCGCCGCCGGTGTGGAAAGCTTGCGCGTGGCGCTGAATCGGTAGAATCTGAAACCGAGAATGAAGCGAATCCTGACCACTATCGCGGCGATTGCGGCAGTGCATTTCGCGCTCATGTATTTCACGGGCGTCATGACCGTCGGCAACAATATTCACCGCAGCTTCACGTTCTTCGGCACGCCACCACCTGACACTTGGCTCACGCGGCTGGTTTCAAGCACGAATGCGATTCTGAGGGAGCCGATAGTGTTCTTCGTCTCGCTTCTGCCCGCCACCGGGGCCGAGGATGCCAAGATTCATGATCCGCATCTGTATGTTGATTTGCTTTTCTACGCGCTCAACAGCTTTTCGTGGGGTGGTGTGATCTACCTCGTTTCGTATGGGTTCCGACACAGATTTCGCAGGGAACAAGCGGCTTAACCCGTTGCTGGCGCCAACGCCTTGGTCACGTCGCGATTGCAATCACAGGCGCCCCACTCAGCGTCGCTCAGATCTCGGCCGTTAGGCCACTCGGCCGCGCACATGAAAAGTCGCATCATGTATATCGAGCGCAAGGCTGGCGCGTTGACTGGAGCCGCCCGCATCGGTCGCGTCACCTTCAACAAGACCGGACGCACCATGTTCTATCGCGAGCAGGTGTTTCGTCGGATTGTCGGCGGTGGTTTCAAGTCCAACTATCAGGACGAAGCGACCGGCGAGGATTACTGGATTTCCAGCCCGAAACGCAGAGGTGGAGACCGCATGTATGACTCGGCTCTGCCCGTGGAGATTGACGAGGATGTTCGCGTGGAGTATTGGCGCGACATTCGCGGCAAGCCAGAGAGGATTCAAGAGCGTGTGGCCTGACAATTGCGCAGCCGCGAACCGCCGCCCCACTCGGTAGTCGGAGCGCCTTCGTGGTCGTTGAGCTTGGAAGTTACCTGAAAAACGGACGTGAAACCTAATCGCATGTTCGGTTCATTCCGTGGAAAGCCGCTGAACGAAATGACGACGAAAGACATCGTCGCCGTGTTGATCGCGTTCACGGTTATCGGCGTTGTGATTGTCGTTGTGATGTGGTTGAAAGCGTTTCGATATGGGATTTCGTGGTTCGGCACATCGTTCGCGATCGTTGGTACAGTCTTCGTAACGACACTTCTTATCAAAGTGTGGCGGGATTTTCTCGTCGAGTTGCGGAGGAGGAAGCGGCAGGGCGAAAGGCGAGAATGAGCGATTCCCGAACTGAAGTAGGGCGGCAGCCACTCCGCTTTTCACTGCGAACATTGTTCCCTTCCCTCCGCGCCGCCCCGGCTGCTAGCCTGCGCCGCATGAAATCGCTTCTTTCTCTTTCGCTCGTCCTTGCCGCGTTCGTCGCGTTGGCTGCCGAAAAATCCGCCGGCACCGGCGCGAGTTTCAAAGGCCCGATCGGGCTTCAGCTCTACAGCCTGCGCGAGCAGTTCGCGGCCAACGGCGTGGCGCCGACGCTCGACACGGTGAAGAAGTTTGGCATCCGCCACGCCGAACTGGCCGGCACCTACGACCTCGCGCCGGACAAGCTCACGTCGCTACTCAAGGAGCACGGCATCAAGGCGGTGAGCGGACATTTCCCCTACAAGCGCTTCAAGGACGACCCCGAATCGGTCGCGAACGAGGCGAAGGCGCTCGGCCTCGAATACGCCGGTTGCGCGTGGGCCGATCACAAGGGCGACCTCGACGAGAAACAGGCGCGCGACATCGCCGCCGTGTTCAACAAGGCCGGCGAAGTTCTCTCGAAGCACGGGCTGAAATTTTTCTACCACTGCCACGGCTACGAGTTCCAGCCGCACGGCGATGGCACGTTGATGGACCTGTTGATCAAGGAAACCAATCCCAAGCACGTGCGCTTCGAGATGGACGTGCTTTGGGTTGTCTTCCCCGGCCAGGACCCGGTGAAGCTTTTGACAAAATATCCGGACCGTTGGGAGTTGATGCACTTGAAGGACCTCAAGAAGGGAGTCGCCACCGGCCCGCTCACGGGCAAGACCGACAAGGCCAACGACGTGGCGCTGGGCACCGGCCAGATGAACTGGCCCGCGATCTTCAAGGCGGCGAAGAAGGCCGGCGTGAAATACTATTTCATCGAGGACGAGTCACCGACATCGGAGCAGCAGATTCCGCAGAGCTTGAAGTTCCTGGAGTCGGTGAAGTTTTGAAGCGGGTGACTCGGCGAGTGGGTAGGGCGCGCAGTCCTCTGCGCGCCGCAACGATCGCGAAGGCCATCCTGGGTTCAGAACGGCGCGCACGGAGTGACGCGCCCTACCATCCCTACTTCAACGCCGCGTACACGTGATGCACGTCGTCGTGGTCGTCCAAACCGTTGAGGAATGCGGCCACTTCCTTGCCATGCTCGTCGCTGAGTTCGACGGGTTGCTTCGCGATGTAACGCAATTCACTCGCAAGAATCTTCCAGCCCGCAACGGCGAGCCACTTGGAAACCGCGCCGAGATCCTTGGGGTCGGTGAGGAAGGTCGCGCCGATGCTGCCCTCGGGAATCTCCGCGGGATCGAGCGGCTCGACGTTTTGCGCGCCGGCCTCGATGGCATCGCCCTCGGAGTCGCGCGACTTGTCGGTGTGCGTGGCTTCGACGACTCCGAAACGGTCGAAGAAGAACGCCATGCTGCCGGGCTGGCCAAGCGTGCCGGCCTTGAAGAGGTTGCGGATTTCGGGCGCGGTGCGGTTGCGGTTGTCGGTGAGGCACTCGACGATCACCGGCACCTTGTGCGGCGCGAAGCCTTCATACACGATTGTCTCGAACTCGATCTTCTCGTCGGTCTGGCCGGAGCCCTTCTTGATCGCGCGCTCGATGGTGTCGCGCGTCACCGAGGCCTTGCGCGCCTTCTCGACAGCGGCGAAGAGGCGGGCATTGAGCGCAGGATCGGGATCGCCGAGCTTGGCGGCGACCATGATTTCGCGGACGAGTTTGGCGACGAGCTGGCCCTTTTTCTGCGCGGCCAGTTCGCGCCCGGCTTGTTTCCATTGTGCGCCCATGCGACCAAAAGTTTAGCAGGTCGTCAGCGGGCGCCCAAGGCTGAAGTGGCATTTCGCGCTCACGCGGCGCTTGCAATCAGCCCTTCCGCGTCCCATGCTTCCTCTCCGGCAAAACCCCGGACGGCGCGTTGCGCGCCGCTGTGTCGCCAAATCTGATGAGCACGCCCTCCGAAACCGAACTGGACCTCGAGTCGCTGCTCCTGCCCGCGTGGGCCAAGGAGTCGCCGCAGGTCAATCGCTACGCCAACTTCCGCGGCGAACCGGAGCGCCGCGACGATCGCGGTGGTCGGGGTCATGAACGTCGTCCCTTTGGCGGTGATCGCGGGCCGCGTCCGCCGCGACGTGACGGCGCGCCCGGCGGTGCTCCTGGCGGCGCGCCGCGTGGTCCGCGGCCTGAGCAGCGCGGTGGTGGTCCCGGTGGCGAACGGCCGCGCGGTGATCGCCGGCCGGGCGGGCGCCGCTTCGACGGGCCACGGGATGATCGCCCGCGCGAGCCGCTGATTCCGCTGCCCGAACTGCGGGTGGAAATTTTGCCCGAGCCGGCCGGAGTTGAATCGCTCTCGCGCCAGGTCAAGCTCACCGGCCGCGCGTATCCGCTGTTCGACATCGCCGGGCTGATCGTCAAGCGCCCGGAGCGTTACGTCGTGCAGGTGGCGGTGAAGAAGAAGCCGGACGGCACCGTGGCACAGCCGCTCTTCACGTGCAGCCTCGACGATACGTTGTGGCTTTCCGAAGCCGACGCGGTGGCGCACGTGCTGGCGCGGCATTTCGCGACGTTCTATCAGGCCGAGAAAACGCCGTGCGATCCGCCGAAGGGGATTTACACCTTCGTCGCGCAATGCGGACTCAGCGGCGCGGTCCTCGGCCCGCCGAATTATCACGATTACCAGAACAAGCTGCGCAAGCTGCACGCCGAGCAGTTCAGCCGGATGCCCTTCGACGTTTACAAGTCGCGCGTGAAGATCGTGAAGGACGAGGCGGTGGTGAAGCAGTGGGTCGAGGAGCAGAGCTTCAAGATCGAATACACCTGCCTCAACGTGCCCGAGGCGCTCAAGCTCCCGAACCGCGACGAGGTGGAAAAACATTTCCGCGCGACGCATCTCGCGAACGTCATCCGTCCGGTCGAGTCGCACACGCTGGCGGGCAACGCCGTCGGCGCCATCCGCACGCCGGGCCTGCGCGCGGTCATCCGCCGCGAGGTTGATGAACAGCAGCGGTTCCCGATGAAGGTGGCGACGGCGTTGAGCCAGAGTTTCGCCCGGGCCGGGCTTTCATTCTTCAAGGTCAACAAAACCATCACGCACGTCTCGGTGGCGCGGCCGCAGTTTCTCGATCTCGAAGCCGCGCCGGTGTCCGAAGGCGTGCGGCGGATCATCGAGTTCATCAACGCGACGCCGAAGTGCACGCGGCGGAAGTTGTTTGAGGCGCTCGCGCCCGCGCCTGCGCCTGCACCGGTGCCCGCGACCACTGCTGCTCCGACTCCGGCGGAAGGCGGAGCCGCGGCTCCTTCGGTGACAGCCGCAGCGCCCGCTGCCGCGCCGGAACCCACGGCCGAACAAGCGGTGGTCATCACCGATTTGCATTGGCTCATTCACCAAGGGCACGTGATCGAGTTCGCCAGCGGCCACCTCGAGACGGCGAAGAAGCCGCTGCCCCGACCGGAGAGGCCCGAGAGGTCCGAGAGGCCGGCGCGCGATCCGGGATACCTGCCGGTTTTCACGCAGGCGCCGTTGCTCGTGGGCGATTGAGTTTCCTTCCTGCGGAAACGTGACCGGCCCCGCCCCGCGCGCGAGCCGCGGTCATCGCTTCCGAACTGAGTCCCATGAAGAAAAAATCCGACGCTCCCGATCTCACCAAGCGATCGCCGCGCAGCCCGCGCGTGCGGCTGGGCGGTTACGTGATCTTCCCGCGCATGCTCGACAAGGGCCGCGCGCTGCTCGCCGGCACGATCGGCGAGTATTGCTACGCGTGTCCGCTCGACCCGGAGTTCCTAACCTTTGCCGGTGTCAACGCCGAAGCGCTCAAGCA
>DATDFH010000752.1:0-7138 GCA_036522715.1 Verrucomicrobiia bacterium | reverse complement strand
ACCACCCCGAAACGCTCCGCGAGATTTGCGCACTGCGTGAATACCTGCTCGAACGCCGAACGACGGGCAAACTCGACGCCGTTGACCGCTGGATCTGGATGGTCGCCATCAACCGGCTCACCGGGCATTCGCCGGGATTTTTTTCCGTCTATACGCTGCCACCCAATCAGGCCACGTCGGTCAAGGCACAGCAGCGCATCAACGCCAGGCGCAATCAGACTCCGCCGCGCCGCCACGTGCCCGCGCTCATCCTCAAGAAGAGCCGCGACCTGCTTTCCGATCTCACCGCGGAGGAGCGCGAGCGGCTCGCCCGCATCTCCCGTCGTGCGCAACTCGTCATCGCCAGTGCCGACGCCACTCCGCAGATTTCCGCCAACTCGGTGCAACTCGCCGTAACCTCACCGCCGTTTCTCGACACGGTGGATTACCGGCAGGACAACTGGCTGCGCGCGTGGTTCTGCGGCGCGGACATGACTGACATTCCAATCTGGCACTTCCGCAAGCTCGCTGACTGGGAGGCCGCGATGACGCGCACGTTTGGCGAGTTGCGCCGCGTCCTCGCGCCCGGCGGCCACGTCGCCTTCGAGGTCGGCGAGGTGCGCAAGGGCAA
Source organism: Verrucomicrobiia bacterium (assembly GCA_036522715.1). Classification (GTDB taxonomy): domain Bacteria; phylum Verrucomicrobiota; class Verrucomicrobiia; order Limisphaerales; family JACQFS01; genus DATDFH01. The sequence continues at coordinate 6,528 of DATDFH010000752.1, read as the reverse complement.
GGTCGAGCTGGAGCGTCACGTGATTGAAGCCGGCGCCGCCGCCGGGCTGGAGCCGGTGCTCGTGCTCATCAACCGGCAGAAGTTCACCAAGACGGCCAATTGCTGGGGCGTGAAGAATCTCGAAGCGGGGACGAACTCCAACCGCGTGGTGGTGTTTCGGAAGGCGCGCTCGTAACGCGCGGGCCTTTCTCCTCTTACTCGTTCTCTTACTCATACTCCTACTCTTCTTGGTTCCGCCGAATGAGGGTGAGCAAGAGAAAGAGTGTGAGAATGAGTATGCAGTGGAGCAGACGCAGCGTTGACACTCGCGTGTCGCGCATCAAATACTCCGGTTCATGTCGAGGGTTTACGACCTGGTGATGACGCACAAGCTCGACGCGGATGATTATTTCATTCACCGCGTGCAGGAGCATTGCGCCAACCGGGGCATGAATTTTTTCCTGATCGAACCGGTGTGGGTCGAAGAATTCCACGCCAAGCTCGCCCGCGACCACGTGTGGGCCTGGGTGCTGCTCAACCTCCACAGTGAACACCATCTACCGGACGATCCGTTCAGCCGCGTCGTGCGCCTGGCCGCCACGCGCAGCGTCACCGTGATCGACGCGCCCGATGTGGCGCTCGCTTCGTTCGACAAGGCCCGGCTGCATCCGCTGCTCGCCGAGCATGGGTTGAATGTGCCTTACACAGTGATCGTGCCGGCGGAACAAATCGCCAGCGTGCGTTTCACCGACGAGCAACGCGCCTCACTCGGCTCGCCGTTCGTCATCAAGCCCAGTCTCGGCTACGGCCGGCAGGGCGTCATCCTCGATGCGCAAAGTGAGGCCGACTTCGCGCGCTCGCACGGCGCGTGGCACGACCCGCATCTGCTCGCGCAGAGGAAGATCGAGTCGCGGGATTTCGCCGGGCACCCCGCCTACTTCCGCGTCTTCTATTGCTTCGGCGAGGCCTGGCTGGCGTGGTGGAATCCGGCGACCGACCTCTACCGCTCGGTCGCGCCGTCGGAGGAAGGTCGCTTCCGGCTGCATCCGTTGCGCGAAATCGTCGCGCGCGTCGCGGCGCTGACCGGGATGAACCTGTTCTCGTCCGAGATCGCCGTGACGCCGGCCAACGAGTTCGTGTTGATCGACTACGTCAACGACCAGTGCCACCTGCTCACGCAAAGCGCCGATCCGCGCATCGGCGTGCCGGATGAAATCGTGGCCGGCATCGCGCGACGGTTCGTGGACAGCGCGGCCGAAATCGTTACGCGCGCCAAGGCCGACCACGCCCGCCGGCAAAGCGCGGCCAGCGGCTGAAATTGCGCGCACCCGGCAGCCGACCCGCAATCAAAATGCCGCCGATGCTCTGGTGCTGCCGCAAGTTCAAGTTCGAGTTCCCCCGCCCCACGCTTTTGATGGGCGTGGTGAACGTGACTCCAGATTCATTCTCCGACGGCGGAAGATTCTTCAGCACCGATGCCGCCGTGGCGCACGCGCTCGAACTGGTTGAGCAAGGCGCCGACCTCCTCGACATCGGCGGCGAATCCACGCGCCCGGATGCCGCGCCAGTTTCCGAGGAGGAGGAACTCCGGCGCGTGCTGCCGGTCATCGAACGCCTGGCCGCGCGGGTGGCCGTCCCCATTTCCATCGACACGCAGAAACCCGCCGTCGCCCGCGCCGCGCTGGCCGCGGGCGGAAGCATCGTCAACGACATCGCCGCCAACCGCGAAGATGACGCGATGTGGCGCGTGGTGGCGGAGGCCGGCGCCGGCTACGTCGCGATGCACATGCGGGGCACGCCGCAGACGATGCAATTGAACCCGCACTACGCCGACGTGGTCGAAGAAGTCGCGGCGTTTTTCACGGAGCGCTCGTTGCGCTTCGAGCGCTCGGGCATCCGGCGGGATCAAGTGGTTTTGGACGTCGGCATCGGCTTCGGCAAAACCGTGGAGCACAATTTGCAATTGCTCGGCGCGCTGGAGCGGTTTAGAAAACTTGAGCGCCCATTGATGCTCGGTGTTTCGCGAAAGTCGTTCATCGCCGCGGTGGCCGGGGAGGCGGGCAATCGTCTGCCCGGTTCGCTGGCATGCGCGGTATGGGCGGTGCAACGCGGCGTGCAGATCATCCGTGCACACGACGTTGCGGAAACCCGGCAGGCGCTGCGCGTGATCGAGGCAATCCTCGCTCACCGGCACAAATGAATCCCGAAATCCTCAAATTCGTGGGCGAGTGGCTGCGGCCGGCGGCGGAAATACTGATCCTGGCCGTGGCGATCTATTTCGCCTTCAGTTTCGTGCGGGGCACGCGCGGCGCGCCGGTGGTCACAGGCTTCTTGGTGCTGCTCGTCGGCATGTCGGTGCTGAGTTACATCCTGCAATTGCAGGTGCTCAGCTGGCTTCTCCGTTACTTCTTCGGCTTCCTCGCCATCGCCGTGTTGATCATCTTCCAGCCCGAACTGCGCCGCATCCTCGCCGAACTGGGCACGCACCCGTTCGTTTCCAGCGCGCACGAGCAGCGCGAAAACATCGAGGTGATCATCGAAGCCGTCTCGCGCATGGGCGAGGCAAAGATCGGCGCGCTCATCGCCATCGAACAGGGCATCTCCCTGCAAGAGGCCACCGAGTCGGGCATCGTGGTCGATTGCGAAGCCACGCCCGAGATGCTCGAAACGATTTTTTTTCCGAACAACGCCATCCACGACGGCGGCGTGATCATCAAGGGCGACCGCATCGCCTACGCCGCGTGCATCTTCCCGCTCACGCAGCGGCAGGACCTGAACAAGTCGCTCGGCACCCGGCATCGCGCGGCGATCGGCTTGAGCGAGGAGACGGACGCGATCGTCATCGCTGTCTCGGAGGAGACCGGGATGGTCTCGCACGCCTTCAAGGGCCAGATGGTTCGCGGCGTCAGCGCGGAGGCGCTGCGGGAGTTTCTCACGTCGGTACTGTTAGGACGCAGCCAGGCGCGCGCGCCGCTGGACTGGCTGCGGGCGCGCTTCAATCTGCGCAGCGCGCCCGGCACGCCGGCTGTGACCAAGAGCGAGGTGAAACCGTCATGACGCTCCGCCACCTCGTCACCCACAACTTCCGCTGGAAGCTCTTCTCGGTGGTGCTCGCCGCGATTTTCTGGCTCTACATTCACGCGAGTCTCCGGGACGAGGGCCGGGCGATCATCCGCGAAAATCCGGTCAGTGGCCTGGCGACGGCGGAGTTTCTAAATCGTTTCCCCGTCAAAGTCCTGACCGCGAGCCAGGACGCGAACATCTATCGGGTCGATCCCGCCGAGGCCGAAGTCACCGTGCGTGGCGAGTCCGCCGTGTTGCAGGACTTGAACTGGCAAGAGATCAAGATCTTCGTGGACCTCACCGATCTCGCGACCAACAGCAAAGTCCGCTCAACCAACCTGCTCCGGGAAATCCAGGTTCACGCCCCGCCCAACATCACCGCGGTCAAAGTCGATCCTCCCGCCGTCGTGGTCCGGCGCATCGCGCCCGCTCCAGCACAGGCCGCCACCAAATCGATCCAACCGACTCCATGAGCAACGCCAACCACTCCAAGCGCATCTTCGGCACCGACGGCGTCCGTGGCCGCGCGAATCTCGAACCCATCACCGCCGAGACCGCGCTCAAGCTCGGCCACTCCGCCGCGCACGTTTTCAAAAACCTCGAAGCCCAGGCGCGCGGCCGCGGCAAACACAAGATCGTCATCGGCAAGGACACGCGGCTCTCGGGCTACATGCTCGAAAACGCGCTCAGCTCCGGCATCCTTTCGATGGGCGTCGATGTTCTCTTCATCGGCCCGCTGCCCACGCCCGGCGTCGCCTACGTTTCGCGCAGCTTGCGCGCGGATGCCGGCATTGTCATCACCGCCTCGCACAATCCATACGACGACAACGGCATCAAGTTCTTCGGTGCCGATGGCTACAAGCTCGACGACAAGATCGAGGCAAAGATTGAGGAACTCGTCTTCAGCGGTGAGATCGACAAAATCCGCCCCAGCGCCGAGCACATCGGCAAGGCCGTGCGTATCGATGACGCGCTCGGCCGCTACATCGAGTTCACCAAGTCCTCGCTGCCGCGCACGCTCAAGCTCGACGGAATGAAGATCGTCGTCGATTGCGGAAACGGCGCGGCCTACAAGTCCACGCCCTGCGTGCTCCGCGAACTGGGCGCCGACCTCGTCGTCTTCGGCGACCAACCCGACGGCAAGAACATCAACCTCAACTGCGGCTCGATGCACCCCGAGGCGATGTGCGCCAAGGTGCGCGAGCACGGTGCCGACCTCGGAATCGCGCACGACGGCGACGCCGACCGCGTGCTGCTCTGTGACGAGACCGGCACGATGATCGACGGCGACGACATCATGGCCATCGCCAGCCTCGACCTGCTCGCGCAGGGTGCGCTCAAGGAGAGGACGCTTGTCTCCACCGTGATGAGCAACGCCGGCCTTGACGTGGTGATTAACGCTGCCGGCGGCCGGATCATCCGCACGGCCGTCGGCGATAAAAACGTGATCGATGCGATGCTCACCGGCGGCTTCAACTTTGGCGGCGAGCAGAGCGGCCATCTCATCTTCCGCGATCACAGCACGACCGGCGACGGCCTGATCGCCGCACTCCAAATGCTGCGCATCGTGAAGGAGAAGAACGCGCGACTCTCCGCGCTGGCGAAGTGCTGGAAGCGTTTCCCGCAGCTCGTCGCGAACGTCCGCGTGCGGGAAAAGAAGCCGTTCGAGCAACTCGACGGCGTGCTGGGCCTGGTGCAGGAGGCTGAAGCCGCAGTCAAACCGGGCGGCGGGCGCGTGCTGCTCCGCTATTCCGGCACCGAGCCAAAAGCCCGTCTGCTCATCGAAGGCCCCGACCTCGACGTGCTCCAGAAATGGAGCGCGAAGATCTGCGACACGATCAAGAAGCAGGTGGGAGAGTAACGCGTCTCAGAACTTCGCCGAGCCGCCGATCACGAAGATGCGGCCGAGCGCGGGGAAGCCGAAAACCTCCTCGTAATGCTGGTCGAGAAGATTTTCCACGCGGCCAAACAGCGAAAAGTTCCTACAGACATCGTACTTCATCGCGAGGTCCCACTTCACGTAGCCGGGATTGATCACCGGTGTGACAGCGTACGGCGGGAAGTTCGCGGTGAAATAATTCTTGTCCGGCCGGGAGCCGACAATTTTCACGACGGTGCTGGCGCTGAACCGTTCCGGGAACTGCCAGTTTGCGCTGAAACTCGCGCTGTGCTCCGGTCGCCGGTCGAGTCGAAGGCCAGTCGCGCGGTCCTCCGCATCAAGCCAGGTGTGAACGGCGCGGAGAGTGAGATTTGTCACCGGCGACCAACTCGCGAACGATTCGAGGCCGAGCGTGCGCGCGCGCGCGACGTTGGCCGGCGGGAAGCCGTTAATCAGATCGTCGAAGTCGTTGTGGAAGAAAGTCACGCCCACGCGCACGCGGTTTTCGGCCAGCGGCTGTTCGACGCCCGCGTCCCAGCCGAAACTTTCCTCCGGGCGGAGGTTCGGGTTTCCGAAGAACGGATAGTAAAGCTCACGGATGCTGGGCGCGCGGAAGCCGGTGCCGGCGCTGGCGCGTAGGATCGTCTCGGTCCCCGGCGTGGTGAACCGCCCGCCGAATCGATACGTGCCGTGCGTGCCGAACGAACTTGAGTCATCCACCCGTCCGCCCGCCGTAACGGTTAACCGGCGGGTCGGAGTGAACTCGTACTGCGCGTAGCCCGAGCGAGTCACAACGGTGCGGTCGAGCGCGCTGTAAGTGTCGGTAAACTCCGCCTCGCTCTGCTCGAAGGTGCCGCCGGCTAGAAACTGGTGACCGTCGGCGAGAGTGAAGATGTTCTGGAAGTCGGCCTGCTCGCGGCGTGCGACAAGATCAGACGTGTAGTTGCCAAACCCGCTCGGCGGAAATGGTGGATTCGGCTCCGGTTGATTGAAGAACGCGTGCTCTCGCGCGTGCGAGAGCGTGAGCTTCGCGTCCCACCAGTCCAACGGCCGGCCGTCGAGTGTCAGGGCGAGCAAGCGGTTCTCGTTTCTCAAGCGGTCGTTCGGGTCGTCGGTGAAGCGGTCGTTGGGCGAGCCGGCATCGGAGCGGAGATAATTCGCCAGGAAGCTCGCAGAAAAGGCATCACTTGTCCGGAACGTCGCGCGGCCGGAGAAGTTCCGGTTGGCGTAGTCGCTGTTGATGCGCTCGTTGTCGCCCGAAGCGTAGCCGCCCTCGGCGGAGAAGGAGAATTTCCCCTCTGTCGCGGCAACGGAGCCGCGCGTCAACAGGCTGTTGTGCGAGCCGTACTCGGCCGTCGCCGAACCGGAGAACCTTTCCGCGCCGCGTCTGGTGACGATGTTGATCACGCCGCCCAACGCTTCGGAGCCGTAGAGCGTGCTTTGCGGGCCGCGCAGAATTTCGATGCGCTCGACGTTATCGACGGAGAGATTGTTGAAGTCGAAGGCGTTGTTGAACCCGTTGTTCACGCGCACGCCGTCAATCAGCACCAGCGTGTGGGAATTGTTCGCGCCGCGCAGAAAGACGCTGGTTTGCCCGCCGGGCTGAC
>DATDFH010000751.1:0-20459 GCA_036522715.1 Verrucomicrobiia bacterium | reverse complement strand
CCCACCAACGTCGTGTACAGCGGCATCAGCAGGGCGATCTGGGGAATCAACATCACCACGGCCACCGTCAGCGCGGAGAGAAACTCCGCCGCCACATACCCATTACCGGCGAGCAAGCGTTCAAAATTCCGCTGCCAGCGCTCGGTCTGAAAGGTCAGCATCATCCCGATTTGCGCCAGCAGGAACGCGCCGAAGCCGATGTAGGTGCGCTTCTTGCCGAAGAGCTTCCAGAGTTCGTTGCGGAGTTGGAGGAGAATCACAGGGAGTCAGGGTTCGGGATTCGGGATTGGTCGGGAGGTCGCACCTTGGTCGTGGCGTCTGAATCCTGAATCCTCGATCCGGAATCCTTCATCAGCGAGAGGTAAAAACTTTCAAGCGTCTGCTCCTCGCGGGCGACTTCGTAAACCTTGAAGCCGAGTTCCACCAAGCGCCGCGTGATTTGATCCGTGCCCACGCCGTCGGCGGGTTCAACGAAACCGGCGCCATCCGAGGCGGCGATGAGTTGCGCGGCTTGCAACTCCCGCACGGCACGCGGGAAATCATCGACCGCGAGCCGAACGCGGCTTTGGCGAACCTTGATCCCATCGCGCGTGCCCTCGAAAACCTTGCGACCCTGCTTGAGCACGGCGATGCGCGTGCAGAGTTGCTCGACCTCGGTTAGTTGGTGCGACGAGAGCAGGATCGTCAGGCCAAGTTCGCGATGCAGCCGGAGAATCATGTGGCGCATCTCGTGGATGCCCTCGGGATCGAGGCCGTCGCCCGGCTCGTCAAGGATCAAGAGCGCGGGCCGGGGCAGGAGCGCCTGCGCGAGCGCGAGCCGGGTGCGCATCCCGTGCGAATACGTGCGCACCTTCGAGCGCTCGCGACCGGTCAACCCGACCCAGTCGATCACTTCGCGCAAACGCGCCGGCGGCGTGGGCGCGGTGTATTGGGCGAGGATTTCCAGGTTCCGCCAGCCGGAAAGGAAGTCGTAGAAGACCGGTGTCTCGAAGATCGCGCCGACTTCGCGAAGCGCCGCCGCGCGGTGGCGCGTGACATCGTGGCCGCAGATGAGCAGTTCGCCCGCGTCGGGCCAGACCTGGCCGAGCATCATGCCAATGGCCGTGCTCTTGCCCGCGCCGTTGTGGCCTAGGAGTCCGTAGATTTCGCCGCGCGGAACGATGAGCGAAAGGTTTTCCACTGCGGCGCGGTTCCCGAAGCGCTTGTTCACGTCCCGGAGTTCGATCATGGCGCGGTCTCGATCACGAGTTGCTTGTCGATGTGGCCGTCGGCGTACACGAAGTTCTTCTCCCGGCCCGGCCCGCGTTTGACGTGGAAGTCGTCCTTGTCCCAGAAGAGCGGCGTGCCGGATTGGGCGGTGTTGAGGAACAGCAGTTTCAGATTGTCCGCGTCCTGGTCGTTGAGGAGGTTGTTCCAAAAGTAACTCGAACCGGTCTCACGGAAGAAGCCGCTGAAGTCCGACGGGCACGCCCAGATGTTGGTGTTTTCGAGCGTGTTGGTCAGCGCGATGTTCGGCACGGGATTGGTGGGCCACGGTGTGGGCGGCAACGCCGCGTTGCCCATGTTGGGCATCTGGTTGTCGTGATCGTGAACCCAGAGTTTCAACCCGATGCCGATCTGCCGGAGGTTCGACATGCACTTCGCGCCGCGCGCGGTTTCCCTGCTGCGAGTGAGCGCTGGCAGCAACAGACTCGCGAGGATGCCGATGATGGCGATGACGACGAGCAACTCGATGAGGGTGAACGCACGCAAAAAGCACCGTGGACGTTGCAGTGTTGTCGGCCTGTTCATCCCTCAGCGCCGCATCCCGCCGCCGCGTTGCATCGTGCGCTGCATCTCTTCGAGCAACGGCATGACCTCCGCCTGTGTCTGAGGTGAACTTTCGTTGAAAAATGTTTTCAGCCCGATGCCGACGACCTTCTGGCGCAACTCTTCGTTCAACACCACCGGCGCATTGGTCCCACCATCGAGCGGCTGTGGCCGCGCGGGCGTTTCGCCACGCGTCGCCGCCTGTTGCGCCTCACGCAGGCGCTTCCACGATTCATCGATGGTCTTGCGGCGTTTCTCCGGTGGCAACTGCTCGAACGCGGTGATCATTTGCTTGAAACCCGTTGGCATTGTCGCTTCGAGAAACTCGCTCTTCTCAACGTCGGTCATGGCCTCGAACCAGCGCGACCACTCGGCATCCATGCGCACCGAGCGGCGTTCTTCGTACGGGAGGTGATTGAGCTTGTCAGCCAGTTGATGCAACACCCTCGCGCGTTCGGCCCCGGAGAGTTTCGCGAGATCATTTTCCTGAAGCATCGACAGAACCTTCTCGGCGGTAACTTTCTGCTTCCGGGCGACAGCACGCACGCCGAAGGCCACCGCCCAGACCACGAGCAACGCGCCCAGCGCGAGCATCAGGGTTTTGGTTCGGCGGTTCATGCGCGCAGAGCGTAGCTGAACGAAATGACGCCGCCAGACTGTTCGCGTTTCAACGCCCGCCTCCACTTGCGAGATGCTGATCGAACCACGCCAACGTTCGCTCCCACATTTCCGGCAGATACTTATGGCCAAGCTCCGGGTAAAGCGTGTTCTCGAAATTCTTCTCCGCGCCGTAAAGCCGGTAAACCGGCTTCACCTTCGCTTCAATCGTGCGGACGCCCGACGCTGGCGATCCGCGGTCCGCATCGCCGGTCATGAACAGCACAGGCCGCGGCGCGTGCAATGCGATCACCGCCTCGGTGTCGAAGTAGTTCAACATCCGCGGCACGAAATAGTAGATGCCGTGCGCGGCGAGCGCCACGGTTTCGATCAAGTCCTGGTAGCGCGTGAGGCAGGCGACCGCAACGCCCGTCTTTAGCCGTTCGTCCAGCGCAAGCAGCCACCACGTCCGCGTCGCGCCCATGCTGAAACCGGTCACGCCGATGCGCGCGGCGTCCACTTCCTTCCGCGACGCGAGGTAATCCAGCGCCATCAGGTCATCGCGCAGGATCATACCCCAGAGCGTCCAGCCGACCCAGAGGTTAAACTTCGCCGTCGTGAGTTCTTCCCGCGATCCTTTTTCGGCCGGGCCGCCGGGGCCTTTGCCTGAACGTTCTCCGAAACAATAGGCGTCGATCGCGATGACCACGAAGCCCCGCCGGGCCAGCGCCGGACCGGGCGGTTCTGCCGTCGGCCACGATTTGAGAACTTCCTCCTTGCCGTTGTCGTATTCGCCGCCGTGGTAATGACAGTAGAGGATGGCGGGGCGCTTGTTCCGTGTGCTCGCGTTCTTCGGCAGGAAAAGGTAGCCCGGCACCGTGGTCCCCGCGTCGTTATCGAACTCGAATTTCTCCACGAGGTAGTCGCCGCGATCCTCGCGAGAGAGCGTCGTCACCTTCGGCACCGTCGGGCGCGGCGCGAGTTGGCCAAGCAGTTCCCAGAGAGTCGCGCGGATCTCCTTCCGCTGCTTTTCCCAAGACTTGAGCGACGAAGGAGACTTGAATTCGGGGATGGGCGGGGCGTGAGCGAGCCACTGCGCGACAAGGTTGGTGTTGGTTTGAGCCATGGGAGACGGCGGCGCCAGCGTAATGGCCAACGCTACGAGGCGCGAGAAGAAGCGGAAGTCGGGCACAGCGAAAATCATAGTCCGCTGAAGCGCCACTCATACAAACAAAAAGCCACTTGCCTCTCCGTGTTCGCTCCCTAGTTTCGTCGCGTGCCGACAACCGAATCGTCCGCCCCGACCAAGAAAATGTCCTCCGCCCACGAACTGCTTGCTCCGACCGACTCATTTGTCCGGCGCCACATCGGCCCCGACGCGGCCGAACAAAAGGAAATGCTGGCGGCGCTCGGTTTCACTTCGCTCGATGCGCTGGTCGATGCCGCGGTGCCGGCGAACATTCGCCTCGGCCGCGCGTTGAGCCTGCCCGCGGCGCAGAGCGAGCATGAGGCACTCAAGCAGCTTCGCGCCATCGCGCAGCAGAACGCCGTCTTCCGTTCCTTCATCGGCCTGGGCTACCACGATTGCGTCACGCCGCCGGTCATCCAGCGCAACATTCTGGAGAACCCCGGCTGGTACACGCAATACACTCCCTACCAGGCCGAGATTTCGCAGGGCCGCCTGGAAATGCTGTTGAACTTCCAGACGATGGTGTGCGACCTCACGGGCTTGGAGATCGCCAACGCGTCGCTGCTCGACGAAGGCACCGCCGCCGCCGAGGCGATGATGCTCTGCCATCGCGTGAAGGAAGCCGAGCACCGCAACGTGTTCTTCATCGCGGACCATTGTCATCCGCAAACGATCGAGATCGTTCACACGCGCGCGAAGGCACTCGGCATCGAAACCATTGTCGGTGATTACGCCACGTTCACGCCGGACGCGAAGACTTGCGGCGCGCTCGTGCAGTATCCGGCCACGGACGGGAGCATCCACGACTTCACCGGCTTCACAGAAAAGATTCACGCGGACGGCGCGCTGCTCGTCGTCGCAGCGGATTTGCTTTCGCTCACGCTGCTCAAACCGCCGGGGGAATTCGGCGCGGACGTTGCTGTCGGCAGCGCACAGCGTTTCGGCGTGCCGCTCGGATTTGGTGGACCGCACGCGGCGTATTTCGCCACGCGCGATGCGTTGAAACGCCAGATGCCCGGCCGCCTCGTCGGCGTGTCGAAGGATGCGCGAGGCAAAGTGGGACTCCGTCTTTCGCTCGGCACGCGCGAGCAGCACATCCGGCGCGAGAAGGCCACGTCGAACATCTGCACCGCGCAGGCGTTGCTCGCGAACATGGCGGCCGCCTATGCCATCTATCACGGGCCGGAAGGTTTGAAGGCGATTGCGCAGCGTGTCCGCAATCTCACCTGCGTCCTCGCCGCCGGCCTGCAACGTCTCGGTTGCACCGTGTTGACGCCCGTCTATTTCGACACGCTGAAGGTCACGACGGGCAAGCTTGGCGCGGCCGAGATCCTCAAGCTCGCCGCGCAACACCGGATCAACTTCCGCGCTTACGACAGCCACACGCTCGGCATCGCGCTGGACGAAACCGCCACCGAGCACGATCTCACGGAGATTTTCCACATCTTCAACGGTGGCCAGCCCGTGCCGTTCTCGATCAATGAACTCGCGTCCGAGTTCGCCGTCGGCGTCCCGCCGGCGTTTGCGCGCACGAGCAAGTTCCTCACGCACCCGGTCTTCAACCGCCACCATTCCGAGACCGAGATGCTGCGTTACCTGCGCCGGCTCGAATCGCGCGACCTCTCGTTGTGCCATTCGATGATCCCGCTCGGCTCGTGCACGATGAAACTCAATGCCACTTCCGAAATGTTCCCCGTGAGCTGGCCGGAGTTTGCGAAGATTCATCCGTTCGCCCCGCTTCGACAGGCGCAGGGTTATACGATCCTCTTCCAGCAGCTCGAAAACTGGCTGGCGGAAATCACCGGCTTTGCGGGCATTTCGCTTCAACCCAATGCCGGTTCGCAGGGCGAGTACGCCGGCCTGCTCTGCATCCGCGCGTACCACGACTCGCGCAACGACGCTCACCGCCAGGTGTGCCTCATCCCCACGAGTGCGCACGGCACCAATCCCGCCAGCGCCGTCATGGCCGGGATGCGCGTCGTCGCCGTCGCGTGCGACAAAGAAGGCAACATTGACCTCGCCGACCTCCGCGCCAAGGCCGCCGAGCACAAGCACGACCTCGCCTGCCTGATGGTCACGTATCCGAGCACGCATGGCGTGTTCGAGGAGAGCATCAAGGAAATCTGCGCCGTCGTTCACGAACACGGCGGGCAGGTTTACATGGACGGCGCGAACCTCAACGCGCAAGTCGGCCTCTGCCGCCCCGGCGACATTGGCGCGGACGTGTGCCACCTGAATCTCCACAAGACTTTTTGCATCCCGCACGGCGGCGGCGGGCCGGGCATGGGGCCGATTGGTGTGGCGGAACATCTCGTCGAGTTTCTCCCCGGCCATCCGGTCGTGAACCTCGGCGGCGAAAATCCCATCGGCGCCGTGAGCGCCGCGCCGTGGGGCAGTGCGAGCATTCTGCCGATCTCGTGGGTTTATATCGCCGCGATGGGGCCGGACGGTCTGGCCGAGGCGAGCAAGGTCGCCATCCTCAATGCGAACTACATCGACAAGCGGTTGGAGAAACATTTCCCGACGCTCTACAAGGGCCACGGCAATCTCGTCGCGCACGAGTGCATCCTCGATTTGCGCCAGTTCAAGAGCATCACCGCCGAGGACGTGGCGAAGCGGCTGATGGATTACGGGTTCCACGCGCCGACGTTGAGCTGGCCGGTGGCGGGCACGTTGATGGTCGAGCCGACCGAAAGCGAATCGAAGTGCGAACTCGACCGCTTCTGCGACGCGATGATCGCCATCCACGGCGAGATCATGGCCATCGAGAGCGGCGCGATGGACAAGGCGAACAACCCGCTCAAGAACGCCCCGCACACCGCCGACGTGGTGAGCGCGTCCGATTGGAACCATCCCTACACGCGCGAGCAGGCGGCGTATCCCGTCCCCGGTCTGCGCGAGTTCAAGTTCTGGCCGCCCGTCGCCCGCGTGGACAACGTCTTCGGCGACCGCAACCTCGTCTGCTCGTGCGCGGGGATGGAGGCGTATTCGGCGTGAACTTTCAAATGTTCCAGCTTCGAATTCGTTCAATGACTGCGCCGATCTGTTCGGCCAGGTCGAAGCGACCTCCCATCTCCTCCTTCGTCATGTGCGGGACTGCCTGAACAGCTAGGTCCATTTTGTCCACACTCTTCCGTTTTAGATGAGTCTCTACGAAAGAAGCGCCTTTCTTTGCGCCGTCCTCCGAGGGAAACAACACGTCATACTGCCCTGGATCGGAAACGCCCTCGATCTCGAACACCTTTCCCAAAACGGAGCCGGTCAAATAGCTTTCGATCTCCTTCGCCTCAGTTACCCAGATGTGCGCGCCGGGAATCTTCTTCACTTCGGAGTTGATTCGCCGGACTCGATCCTTAATTCGGGACCCCTCGCCAGTCGCCGCTGTCCGATCACCATCACAAACCACAACGATGTTGGGGTTGACGCGAAACAGGTTCACGAGTTCAGCTTCGGCATCCTCGGGAGAAGCGAATTGCGTTCGCGCAAGCAGCGATCCTCCGTAAAACGCGCACTGATAATCGCGGCCTTCCTGCAATTGGCCTCCACTAAAAAGGTCGATCCAGCGGTTCAAGTAGATGCAATCAGAAGGCCCTTCGACCCAGATGATACCATTTGCCTGAAGAAGGTCTGACGGTTTTGCGCCAAGCTCGGAAACTACTCCCAAGTGATCAAAATGCGCCGAGACTGTTGTGGCGCGTGCGGCCTCGCCATCGTGGGTGACATGGATGATCTGGGCATTCTTTGATACGCCAAAAAGGTCGAGAGCCGTGCTCGAATGCGTTGTTAGAAAGATCGTGGCCTTCTCGTTTACTGCGTAGTCCTCAAGAAATCGAAACAGGCGGCGTAACAGCGCCGGGTGAAGGTTGTTCTCAAGCTCTTCAAACGCGAATACATACTTCGACCTCGCCTTCTTCTCAATCTCCGGCACGACCAACAAGTTCAGCAAAACCAAGATTACCGTCTTCAACCCACTCCCGGAATTACTTAAAGGAACCAGTCCCTTTTTCTCCTCTCCCAAGAACACCTCCCAATGGCCTTCGGCCTTTCCGGCCGCAGCGTCATCATGAATCTTAACCTGAATTTCAGTGAATTGGCCGTCGTTTCCAAAGATCTTCCTAAGGGCAGCAAGCAGATCCGTCTGGATGATCTCGCGAGGGAACTGCGGATTCGAGGTGACGATATAACGTCGAATGATATTGGAGGCTCCGTGCCCGTCGGGGCCGAGGGCAAGCTGGGTTCCGGGCACTTCAGGCCGAATGTCGCGGTCGGCAAGAAGCCTGCGAAATACCGAATCCGAAAGACTGTGGGTCACATTTTTCAACGCCTCACGGAGACCCGCTAGTCGGGCGTCTGTCGAACGTTCCCCAAAAGGGGATCGGTATTCGAACCCGTTTGGAAATGACATTTCAGTTGGATTCGAATTCTCGTCAATCTCCCATGAAATCGGCACGCCCAAAAACGGCATTCCATGAGCTTGCCAATGGTTTCCTCCGAGTTGGCCCTGGCTGACGTTCTCGTGAAATGCTCTCTTGAGGCTGAGTTCGTCCAGAACCCCACTACACCGATACCGCCAGCCTCGCCCGCTCAGCTTTCCATCGCAAAGCGCAGCGGCAAGGTCGAGAAGATGAGATTTCCCGGTGTTGTTTCTCCCGATAATTACATTTATCGGCTTGATCGAATCGAATCCCGCCCAGTCTCTCTTGAAGCAGCGGTGTCCACGGAAGCTGATCGAGTCCGCAATCATATTGTGAAGGCATTTACGAGGAGGGTGGCAATCTGGTTCGGTTCAAATCGAAATTTTGCTTTCCTCAATACGTTGCCGAGCCTGACGCGTTCGTTGGGCAAAGGCAATCTTCGTGCAAGCCGCCTTGAATGCGTTCCCTGTAGGGGCGGTCCGTGACCGTCGCCTTCGGTGCTTATAGGACGCAGCTACATCTCCTCGTAGTGCTGCGACTGGTCTTGTGAGCACAGTCGCGCTCCGCAGAAGTCAGGGCTTCGTATAACTCGGCCCTCCGAGGCGCCTGCTTTGCCAACAAAACATGCCCGGCCGCAGTTTTGCACCCTGTTCTCCGGCCGCTGGTGTTCCGAATGGGACAATGGGACTCTTTCTTGTTCCAGTTCTGATGCCGGGCAGCCCTCGGTAACTCTCACACACCCCTGTTCGGATGTCGGCAAGCCCTCGGTAACGCTTGCACACCTCTGTTCGGATGCCGTAAGGCGCTGTGTAACTCTTACCGACCACTGCCGGACATCCGAACAGGGTCGTGTAACGCTTACCGACCACCGACCGGCTTCCCGGATGGCCTCGGTAACTCTTACCGAGGGCTGTTCGGAAGCCGAACAGGGGCATGTAAGCGTTACCGACCACCTCCTGGCATCCCGGTCGTGCCAGGGAACTCTTACGCAGCGCATCGGCGCATCCATATCCGGCAAAAGGATTCCTCCCAAGGCTCCCCGACATCCATCCCCGGCAAAATCAGAAATGGCGTCGAGGTGGCTGACCGGCTTTCTGATCCACGTGCGTCACGATCCCTTCGCCTGCTTGACGTTGGCCACCACGGTACCGATGTCCGAGGCCGGATTGCCGACTGGATTCTTGTTCCGATCAAAGACGCGGATGTTGGGAATGGCTTGAAGGCCAAACTGTGTCGCGACTGGCGTGCCCCAATTGACGATGTCGATCTTTAACAGCGCGATGTTCGGATCGTCCCTCGCAATCTTCTCGAGCACCGGGCTGATCTGCCGGCACGGGCCGCACCAGGGCGCGAAGAAATCCACGATGGTCACCTTGCCCTCGGCCAGCAACGACGGAAGATCAACACGCTCGCCGCGGTTGGAGATGATCCGGACGGTGCCCGTCTCCGTCGTGGCGTTGGCTTGAACGCGGGCAGCGTAATTCTCGGCGGCGCGCTCGCGTTCGGCCTTTTCGATGGCGTCCGAGATGGCGAGGTATTGCGCCGTGGGCTGACTCAGGCGCACGGGAGCATCCTTCTCGACCTTCAACACCTGGTCATTGCGGTCGAACTGGATTTTCCAGTCGGCGTAAAGCCACAACGCGCCCTGGCCCGTCTGGAGTTTGCCCATTGGTTTGCCGAGCATCGCCTGGACTTCGGGGACGCCGCGACCAACGAGCGTGGCTGGATCGGTTTTGGCCGGCTTCGCGCTGGCGGATGAATCTGCGACGGCGCGGGCGGTCGATGCGGGTGCAATTGCCAGTTGTTCGGCGGCGGCAACACTGAACGCACCCACGCCGACGAACGTCCAGATGCATGACAGCCTGCGTATCCGTTCCAGACAGTCCCGCCGTCCAAATTGGTGAACGAGCGGTTCGCGAATGATTGCCAGGGTCTTCATAGATGCGTGCCGAGAGAGCAAGGCGCATTCCCTCCACGGGCACGGCTTCGGGCAATCTGAGGCGGGTGGGGCGAAATGCCGTATGCCGGCGTTACTGTGCGAGGAGCTTCGCGAGTCTGGGCTCCACCTTGCGCAACTCATCGGCGATCAGACCAGCCATGACTTCGGCACCTTTGGGGGAGAGGTGCGTGTGATCGGGCTTGCCGTCCTTGGTCTTTGGGTCAAAGGCGGCGCTCGCCTCAGGGCCGATCTTTTCGAGCAACGCGACGCTGCGCGCGAACAGGTCCACCAGCGGCACATGCTTTTCGGCCGCGACCTTCTTTGCCGCGTCGGCCCACGGCGCGAGTTCGCCACGAATCTTGCCGTTGTCGTAAGTCCGCCGCGCCATCGAGGTGACGAGAATGGGCGTGGCGCCGACCGCGCGCGCCTCGTCCACGAAACGCGCGAGGTTCTCGCGGTAAGTCGTGTTTGGATCCGTCTCGCGGTTCGGTCCCTTGCCGGGCATGTCATTGTGACCGAATTGAATCAGGATGAAGTCCGGCTTCGCGTCGATCACCTTCTTCCAATTGCCCGAGTCGCGGAAGCTTTTTGAGCTTTGACCGCCGCGCGCGAATTGCAGGCACTCGGCGCGCGAGCCAAGCAGTTTCTCGAACGCCGCGCCCCAGCCGGCATTCGTGGTGACCGTCGAGTCACCGGCGAGAGCGACGCGGACTTTGGCCGGGACCTTGGAGTCCACCCCAAACGCCACGGCCCCGAACAGTGAAATGGCGATCCCAGCAACTGTCAGGAACAACGTCGCACTTGGTTTCTGTTTCATCGGCAATAAGCGCACACTCACGCAAGAATCATTCTGGTCCCTTCGCAAGCCCTTTTGGAAGCGCAATTCGTAGTTGTGCCACCTGGTCCAGACGTGGGCGCCTTGTCCGCCGCACCGGCTGAAAAAGGCTTTGGTTGGTTCCGGCCCAATCACTGACCACGCGTCATGATGATGATCAGGCCGAAGACAGCCGCCACGATCACACCAGCAATGATCAACGCCTTTGCCAGTTCGCCACTCTGCTTGCTCCGGTGGCGGCGGCGTTGCCCATGGTGTGCGCGCGAGGAGCGGTTCCGCTGTTCGGGCAGTTCCGGCGTGGTGAATGCGATGGGCTGATCCGGCACGCCAGCCGAGGCGGGTGTCGCGGCAGACCCAGGCCCAAGCTTTGGCTGAAACGGCATCACTCCCGGCGGCGCGGCAGGAGGCGGCAGTTCCCCAAAATTCCTGCGCATCCTCGGTCGCGCATAGCCGACTGGCAGCGTCACCACTCCGCCGGATTCGCGCAGGACGCTCTCCACCATCGTGCGGTGCTTCTCAATCATTTCGGGCGGGACGGAATCCGCCCGCAGGTTGAGTTTGTACGCGACCGACAGATAGCCATGCAGACTCTTGTGGCGGCGGCTGAACTGGAGGAACGCACTGTCCAAATCGCACCTCGGCCAGCTGAATGGTTCGAGCGTCGGAAATTCGATATCGATGGTGTGGGCGACCTGACACGGGTGCGGCAAGGCAAATGGCGTCCGGCGCGCTTCCTTTTCGGGGAGTTTCAACGACGCCCCGACCAACGTGGCCGGGAGCGGGAACTGGCACAGCCCAGGAGTCGCGTGAGCGATGAGCACATGATTGACCTCGATGATTTCAGCCTGGACGAACTCATTGGCCGCACGGTCGTCCCGATACTGAAGCGCGCCCAGCCGTTTGACCTCAGGGAAGCGGGTCGCGTGGAGTTGGAGCCGTTCTTTGGCCAGTTCCTCTATGCTGTGGGTGTCAAACTGCCGGCGCAAATTGTCCGAATGAGCACCGGTGGCCTGCACAACCACGGCGATTGCCGACGCCGCGCCGGTCGTGTCGAGGAGGATGGTTTCACGCAATTCGTAACGGCTCTCCCCGAGCGACGCGCGCGGGGTTTCAATCAATCCGCCCGCCGCGGGATCAACCGGCAGGCCAACGCCAAAATCGGGGATGATCCGGCCCAACGGCCCGCCGCCCTGCCGTTTGATCGTTGCATCCACCCATCGGGTCTGGCCCTGAAGCTCGAACTCGACGACGACGTGGTTGAACAAGCCCGGCATCGGCAGGAGTTGGGCGACGGATCGGCCGAGGCCGGCGTTCACGAGAACCGGACGAGCGGCAACACCAAGCCGCCGCAACAGATGAACCAACAGGAACGAAAGGTCCTTGCAGTCGCCAAAACGGCGGCGTGCCACCGCACCGGGTGGTGAGGGCACCTGGCCGCCGAATTCGACATTAACGCTGAGGTAACGATGGTCGTCTTGGACCAGTTGAATGGCCCGCTCGACCCGTGCCAGCAAGTCCGCCGAGCCGGCCTCGATCTCGCGGGCAAGATCGTCCAATGTCGGGTCGCCGGCGTCCTCGGCCCAACACGCACACACCGCCGAGGCCACCATGCGCCAATCGGCACAGTCGGAGATTTGAATCCACGGGAAAGCGATGAACCAGTCGGGCGTGTTCGCTTCGGGCTTGGGCGCCTCATGGGCCACTCCCATCCAACTCCACACGACCATCCCCTCGCCCCGGGATTCGGCCGGTGCCAAGTCCGCAGCGGAAGATTTCCACCGCATCGTCCGCGCCTCGTTAAACCAGACGTAGAAGGCGTAGCACCCAACCACGGTTCCTTGGGGCAGCGTAAAGAACGACGTGCAGCTTTCCGGCAGGAGCCTGGGATGGTTCTCGATCGTGTAACACACGTCAAGGATGTCACCGGGCCGCACATCTTCGATCACCAGCAAGGCGGTACACCAGCCGTCAATGACGAATCCTTCCAGTCCCTCCTCTCGCTGGAGGAGGCGCAGATTGTTGCGGATCGCGTGGTCGATCTCCACGTCTCCGCGGCGAATCCGGATCCAGTGCAGCGTCACAGACTGCGTTCGCGGTTCAAACGCCAGGCGCCATTGAGACTCGTGCTGGACCGCCTGCATCGTCTCCAGCCGGCGCACGAAATGAAAATGAGTTTGCCGGCATTCAGCGTGGACCTGCCGGCTTACCAAGAGATGTGTGACCGCGTCACTCGTCCTGCCCCTGAACGTTGCATCGTATGAACAAGCGACCACCCATGCTGGAACGGCATTGACCTGAATGCGCTCCTGTGCGAGCGCCATCGCATCAAGCCGTGGTGAATCGTCAGCTTCAGCGGACACGACGATGCTCTACCGACTCCGTGTTCCGACTTCAACCAATTACGCGCACGATCCATTGCGTGCGGCGTTCGTCTGCCATCGGTTAATGTCCGCCAGTCACCGTATAACCTTGCCTGCGCAAATCCTCGGCAAGATCGCGCTCCATCTGCGCCGCCGCTTCGAATGGCATCGGGTTGAGGTGCTCGAACAGTTGGGGCAGCAGCCGCAAGCCGTAGCGCTCGACCACGCCCGCTGCCTTGTGCCCTTGCTTGTGGTTGGTGAAGCGTTCCTCCGGTGTGAGACCGGTCAGGCCCACGTACACACATGGCTTCTTCGGATCGCGCCGGGGATTTTCCGCGCGCACCTTGCGGAGTTTGGCGACGGCCCGATCAAGCTCCACGACATAGACGTTGTGATGGTGCGCGGGCTGGGCGGCGACCTTGGCGCGCAGCTGGCGGAACGTACGGCGCTTCATTTGAGGAACGACTTCAACGCCGCCTGCACCGCCGTCACCAGCGCCGCGACCCGCACCGGCAGCGGGAAGTCCGAGGGCGCTTCGAGCGTGTAGCTCAGGCGCGTCTTGTTCTGGAACAGGTAGAACGCCTCGGGCCATTGCGGGCGCGACGCCGGATCAAAGCTCGGCCGGATGATTCCGCCGGAGGCCGGCCGGCCTTCGATTTCCGTCGAGAGATCAACGGCGCAAACCGGCGCGACCGCTTCAATCATCTGCGGCGCCAGCGACGGGCGGTCGTCGGGATTCAATTCATAAACGTAGAAGCCGTGCGATTCCCAATCCTCGTGCAAGCAGAAGCACACATCGAAGTTCGGTTGCTGCCGGAGCCACTCGATGTGCGCGCGGACCTCGGCCGTTTCGAGGTGACGATAGTCGCGGTTGAGATCGAAGCCTTGCGCGTTCTCGCGGCGGTTGAGCGGGAAGCCGGTCGGGTTCAAGCACGGGCAGACCCACAGCTCGGCATTCGTGGGCAACAGATTTTCCTGGAGCAATTGCCGCATCGTCAGCGGCCCGGCCGGCTCGTCGCCGTGGATGCCCGTGGAAAGGTAAATTCTCGGCAGCGCTCCATTGCCGACGCGCGTTGCGGCCGCGCGATGCAGCGTGTGAATATCCATGCCCGGCGCTGCGGAAAGCGTCTTGAGTTGCCAGCCGTGGCGATACGCTGCCGCAAGGTCGTCGCGCAGCACAGCGTCGATGTCGATGACTTCGCCGAAGTAACCGCCCCTGTTTTTGCCGAGTCGCTGGTGGCCGCTCATCGCCGCCGAAGTTGCCGTGAATCAAACCGCCACGCCAGTCCCCTGCTCCACCGGAGCGGACGCGCGCACGCACACCGCGCCTTCTTCCGAGCACACGGCGAGCGGGTCATGCCTGAACGGCGGCCGCATGTTGAGGCCCAGCGTCTGGAGCATTGCCTTGTCGGCGTCAAAGGTCTGCACGGGCACAGCCGAAGTGAGCATGGTTCCCGTCTCGCTGGAGAAGATTGAGTTTGCGCCTGCAAGGAAACAGAGCGCCTGCTGCCACTCGCTTAACTCTGCGCGGCCGGCCGAAAGCCGCACCATTGAAGCGGGCATGATGATTCGCGCCGTGGCGATCACCCGCAGCGTTTCATCGAACGGCACCGGGGGCGCGTCTTGCAACGGCGTGCCCTCGACCTTCGAGAGCACGTTGATCGGCACCGACTCCGGATGCGGATTCATCGTCGCGAGTGTGCGCAACATCTCGATCCGGTCCTCAACCTTTTCGCCGAGGCCGAGAATGCCGCCGGCGCAGACGGTGACATTGGTCTTGCGCACGGTCTGGAGCGTGTTGAGCCGGTCCTGGTAGGTCCGCGTGGTGATGATCGTCTTATAGTGCTCCTCGGACGTGTCGAGGTTGTGGTTGTAGGCGTAGAGGCCGGCGTCTTCGAGGCGCTTCGCCTGCGACTCGTTGAGCAGGCCGAGCGTGCAACAAACTTCCACACCCATCCCGGTCACTTCGCGGACAGTGTCGAGCACTTGATCAAACTGCGCGCCATCGCGCACGCCTCGCCACGCCGCACCCATGCAGACACGCGTGACGCCCGCGGCCTTGGCCTGGCGCGCGATGCGCACGACCTCTTTCTTCTCCATCAAACGCTGCGGTTCAATGCCGGTGTCGTATCGTGACGATTGCGAGCAATAGGAACAATCCTCTGGACACGCACCGGTCTTGATCGAGATCAGCTTGCAGACCTGCACTTCGCGTGCGTCGTGAAACTCGCGATGAACCGACGCCGCGCGATAAACTAATTCCAACAACGGCAGGTCGTGGAGTGCACGAATCTCGTCGTGCGGCCAGTCGTGGCGGAGGCGGGCCGATTTCCCGTTCGCGTCAAGGCTCGATGCGCTCATGCTTGACCAGACTACGCGGTCGCGCGGCCAGTGCAAGCCCACGCGTGACGCCGGCGAAATTTTTCTCGGCAACGAACGCGGCTCCCGTAGCATCGCAGCGTGTTTCGCCTGATTGCGTTGGGTGGCTTGCTGGTCGCGCTGGTCCTGCCGGTGGCGGCGGCCGGGACGTTTGCCGAGAAGCTTGCCGATTTACAGAAGCAACTCGAAGCGCAGCCGACCAACGTCGCCCTGCTTCTCAAGCTCGGCGACCTCTGCCACGACGAGGGCGTCAACGACAACTCCAGGGCCGTTGTGCTCGCGGAGAAATATCTTCGCGAGGCGCTCAAGCTCGAGTCCAACAACGCTCCCGCCCTCGTCCTGCTCGGCAGCACCTATACGATGAAGGGCCGCGACGCCTTCTGGCCGCCCACGAAGATTTCACTCGTGAAGGAGGGCAACCGCATCATGGACCGCGCCGCGGCACTTGCGCCGGACAATTTCCAGGTGCGGCTCACCCGCGGCTTGAACAACGTCCACATGCCGCGCTTCCTCGACCGCGAGGAGATCGCGCGCGCCGACCTGGCGTGGCTCTGGGAAAGGATAGGAGCTAACCCGGATATCGCGCCGCTCGCGACCACTCAGGAAGTCGCGCTTTGGTTTGGCGTCGCGCTCAAGAAGGCGAAGCAGGCGAATCAAGCGAAGGCCGTTTGGGAAAAAGGCTTCTCACTCGATGCGAAATCATCCTTCGCCACTGAAATACGCAAACACCTCGACAAAGAGAAGTGATCATGGCCGCCACGACCACGCCGCAGAATGTCCGCCCCGGTCACCGGGTCCCGTCCGGCTGGCCGCGGGAGATTGCCACCATCCTCATCACGCAGCGGCAAATCCAGCGCCGCGTGCGCCAACTGGCCCGCGACATCCAGCGCGATTTCACCGGGCGCGATCTCGTCGTCGTTGCGCTGCTCAATGGCACGATCATGTTCATCGGCGATCTCATCCGCCATCTGTCGATGCCGATGCGACTCGATTTCATCGGCGTCTCCAGCTACGGCGCGGGCACCGAGTCGGGCGAACTGGTCTTCACCAAGGAACTGCGCCTCGACGTGCGCGGACGCGACGTGCTCATCGTGGACGACATCCTCGACACTGGTCGCACGCTCAAGCGCGTCACCGAGAAACTGCACCAGCTCAAGCCCAGCCGCATCAAGGCCTGCGTGCTACTCGACAAACCCGAACGCCGAGTCGAGAAGGTGAAGGCGCATTACGTCGGCTTCCGCATCCCCAACGAATTCGTCGTCGGCTACGGACTGGACTACGCCGAGCGTTACCGCAATGTTCCCTTTGTCGGCGTGTTGAAACCGGAAGCGTATCAAACGCCGCCCGGCACAGAAGCGTGATGCAGGTCAACGTCCAGTTCTGGTCCTACTTCAAGGAACTCGCCGGCTGCGCGGAAACGACGGCGAACCTCGGAGAAGGAGCGACCAT
Source organism: Verrucomicrobiia bacterium (assembly GCA_036522715.1). Taxonomy (GTDB): domain Bacteria; phylum Verrucomicrobiota; class Verrucomicrobiia; order Limisphaerales; family JACQFS01; genus DATDFH01. Next base: position 3,487 of record DATDFH010000751.1, on the reverse strand, counting down.
CGAAGCGCTGCTGAAAGAAATTTACGCGCGCTTTCCCAAGCTCGCGCCCGCGGAGAAGTCCACCCTCATCGCCGTCGGCGTGGACTACCAGCCGCGTAGTTACAAGCTGGCGGACGGTGATGAAGTCAGCCTGTTCCCACCGGTGCAAGGAGGGTGAACATTGATAAAAGGATGAAAACGGCGCTGACAATTTTACCATTTGTACTGTCCTTCTGTTTGATAGTTTGGACCTTCACTCACGTGCTTCGCACCGGTAGGATGGCGCGCGCGCTGATGGTTAATTGGGGCATTTTGGTATTAGTGATCGGCAGTCTCTGTTCACTGCAAACCCACCTTCACCGCGAACGGAGGCTCTATGAAATCTTTCAGACTAATTCCAGCACGACCCCATACCCGCACGAAGAATTGATCGCCGCCCTTCCTGATGGTCAAAACCTTTTCGGAGTATTGGTGTTCGGCTGGGGGCATGGGCTGGTGCCGGGCGGCATTGCGAAGATTCTACATGTTCGTCGGCGCAAGATCGCCGAGCAGCAAGAGCTGCGAGACCCTACATCGTGACGCGTTCTCTAACCCTCACCAGCTCCCCGATCGACGAAGCCGCGCTGGTTCGCGAGCGCACGATGTCCTGTGGCATGGGCGCGGCAGCGTATTTCGCCGGCGTCGTGCGCGGCACGGAAGGCGAGGCGGAAATCTCCGCCATCAACTACGAGGCGTTTCACAACATGGTCGAGCACCAGTTCGCGCTGATCTTCGACCAGCTTGAACGCCGGTGGACTTTGGAGTCAGTGCGCGTCGTTCACCGCCTCGGAGTGGTGAAGGTGGGCGAGCCGTCGCTGTGGGTCGAGATCATCGCGCCGCATCGCGTCGAGGCCTTTGCCGCCTGCCAGTTCCTCATCGACGAAATGAAGCGCTGGGTGCCGATTTGGAAGAACCCGGTGAAGTGACGGAGCGCGGCTGTCCCAGCCGCAGCAGTTCCGTCAATGTCGGGTGCGCGCATTCCCAAGGCCCGCTGGCAGTCTCTGCTGCTGCGGCTGGGACAGCCGCGCTCCGCTCACTTCGTGATCGGCTGCGAGATGCGCAGGTAGGCGAAGAAGTCGCGCAGTTGCTGCTCGGTCAACCCTTCGAGCAATCCCTCGGGCATCAGGCTGCGGCCCATCGGCTGGACTTCGGCAATCTCTTTGGCGCTGATCGTGACGTCCTGACCGTCGAGGCCGCGCAGCACGGTGACCTGGTTGTCGCGGTCCACCTGGAAGCCACCGATGCTGCGTCCGTCCTTTGTCTCCACGTTGATGAACTGGTAGCCCTCGCGGATTTCCGCGTTCGGATTGACGATGCTGATGAGCATCGTGCCGAGGTTGTCGCGCTGGTAGCTCGTGAGGTCGGGCCCGATATTCCCACCCTTGAAGAACAACTTGTGGCACGTCGCGCAGCGCTCCATGAAGATCGCCTCACCCGCGTACGGACTGCCCGCGCCGCGTTTCAACGCAGCCTCCACCTCGGCCAGCTTCTTCTTGAAGTCGTAGCCTGAGTCGGAGACCGCCTTCGGAAACAACTTCGCCGCCGCCTGGCTGATCGTCTTGTCGCGGTGCGAACGCAGTCGGTCCGCCACGTCGTTCGGCACGAGGGAGAGGCTCAACTTGCCGGACTGCAACGCGGCCATCAGTGCTTGCGTCCACTTCGCGCGGCTGCCGAGCAACGTGAACGCCGCGCCGCGCAAATCCGCCGGCAGCTTTGGCAGCGACTCGATCGCGCTCGCCGCGATGGCGTCGTCGTCGTACGCCACGAGCGACGCAAAAGCGGCCTTGCGTAGTATCGCATTTGTGCCGCCGCCGGAAATCTTCAGCAACGCCGGGACCGCCCTCGCGTCACGCACTTCGCCAAACGTGCGCGCATAGAGAAGCCGGTCATCTAGCTTCGCCTTGGTGTTGGTCACGACGCCGAGCGCCTCCGTGATGGCCGCCGCCTCGCCCTGACGAACGCGCAGCGCGAGCGATGCGCCGCCCGAGGCTGACATTGCACTCACGAGTTCATCCGGCAGCCCGGCCAGCGAACGGCCGCGATACGCTTCCTCAAAACCCTTCATCAGTTGCCCCGCGTGCTTCGGCATCGGCGCAAGTTTCAACAGATTGGCGACGAGCAGCAAATCCTGCCGCTTGCCTTCGACCGCGTAACGCCGCGCGAGCCGCGGCAGGATGTATTCGAGAACGACGGGCACGTCCCAAAGCGCTTGCCGCTTGAGCAGCGTCAGGACTTGCTTGTTCGCCGACGGGATGTGTGCCTCGAACACCCACCAGCAGAGTTGCGGGATGAATGGGTCATTCGCGACGACGGAATGATCCATCACGGCGGCGACCAGTTCCATCGCCTGGCTCGCGCTCAGGCGCCGCGCGGTCGAAGCCATCTGCGACAACACTTCGGGGTCGGTTTCCGTGCGCGCTTGCGCCAGGAGTGAGGCGAAAGGTCCGCCCATCGTGCCATCGTTGCTCCGGCTGAAATTCCCCACGCCCAGTCCGCGGTTCACACCGAAGTCGTCCCCGAGGAATCGCACGGCCCACATGCGCACGGGCGCGTAGGGATGACGGAGCGCGAGGAGCACCGTCCGGTAATCTGACGCGAACACGCCTGTCTGATACAGCGCCCACAAGGCATTCAGCGCGCCAAGCCCCGAGTCGCGTTCGAGAAGCTTGCGCAACTTCGGCGCCGCCTTTGGGTCCATTCGTTCGCCGAGCAAGCGCACCGCCGTGTGCCGATGCCATTTGTTCGGATGCGAGAGCAGCGTGATGAGTTCGTCGGTCGTCTTCGCGGCGAGATTCAAATCTGTTTCAAGCTTCGCGTCCTTGCCACGCAGGCGGTAGATGCGGCCCGTGGTCGGGTCGATCTGGTTTTGGTAGTGCTGCCCGTGCGCGATGTAGAACTCATACATGTCGGCGATGAACAGCGAGCCATCAGGCGCGTTGGCGATGAACACCGGCCGGAAGGCCACGTCGCTGCTGTGCAACGCCGGCTCGTGGTCCACCGTCTCGTACGTCGCGCCGCGCGGCCGGCGTTCGCTCGTGGTGATGACGTTGTGCAACGGGTCCACGCCGAAAAGCATCCCGGAAAATTTCGACGGCATCGCCGTGCCCTCGGCAAACGCGCCGAAGTGCGTGAAGCGCACAACGGTGTTCGTCGTTTTGATCATCGGCAGCTCGCCGAACGTGTAGGGATTGCGCGGCGGTCCGAATTTTCCCGGATCAACTCCCTGCTTGAGATAGAAGCCGCCTTGCACGTAATGCCAGCCGCGCGTGGTGCCGCCGTTGTGACCGGAGTAGAGGCGTCCCTGCGCATCGACCTCGAGACCGAAAGTGTTGCCGCTGCCTTCGGCAAAAATTTCATAAGCGTGCGTGTCCGGATGATAACGCCACACCATGCAGCCCTCGAACCCAACGCCCGGCGCGTTCGTCGGGTCGAGGCCGGGACGCGTGACGCGGCTGCTCGTCGTGCTGCC
>DATDFH010000750.1:0-4399 GCA_036522715.1 Verrucomicrobiia bacterium | reverse complement strand
GTATGAGTGCGGCTGCAGCGGTTTGACGCGCCCCGCCACGAAGCGATACCTTGTCACCAATGAACCGTACCAAGCACATCGTCCTCTACGACGGCGACTGCTCGATGTGCACCTTTCAGATGCGCGTGCTGACCTGGCTCGACTGGTTCAACGTCCTCCAACTAGTCCCAATCACGAATCCGCTGGCCGCGCAGGTCGCGCCGCAGATCCAACGCGAGGCGCTGCTTGAAGCGATCCATTGCGTCACGCCCGATGGCCGCATTACACGCGGCGCGCGCGCCATCCGGTTCGTGGGGCTGCGTCTGCCACTGCTGGTGCCGCTCGCGCTGGTGCTCTGGATTCCCGGCGTGATTTGGATCGCCGAGCACATCTACAAACGGGTCGCGCGCAACCGCCACATCTTGAGCCGGCTCTTCGGCTGCAAGGACGCGTGCGCGATTCTCCCCGCGCGCCAACGCGAACACGACGTCCACTCCTGACCGGATGGCACGGCCCGCGTGGAACCCTTGCTATCCGCCGATCTTCTCCCGCGCTTCGAGCGCGCCCGTGTGACCGCTGTCGCGGCGCTGCTGGCCGGGCGCGGCGCACACGGGCATTGGGATGGCGAACTCTCCACCAGCGCGCTCTCAACGGCGACGGCGGTGGTAGCGCTGGAACTCGCAGCAGCCGACGCGAGGAGGCTCACTTCAATGCGGAGTGCGGAGTGCGGAGTGCGGAATGAAAGTGAGAGAGTCTTCACGTCGGCTGCTGCCTTGGTCGAGGGCGGCCTTCGTTGGCTCGCGCAAAGCCAAAACTCCGACGGCGGCTGGGGCGATACGATCAAGAGCAGGAGCAACCTCAGCACCACGACGCTTTGCTGGGCCGCGTTCGGTTGCGTGCCCGGGGCGGATGAAATTTTTCGTTCGACGGTCGAGCGGGCCGAGGCGTGGTTGCGCGAAAAGTCCGGCGGCCTCGAACCGGAGAAGCTCGCGCCCGCCATCATCGCGCGCTACGGCAAGGACCGCACGTTCTCCGCGCCCATTCTCACCATGTGCGCGCTCGCGGGCCGCCTCGGACCGTCGCCCGAGTGTTGGCAGTGGGTGATTCCGCTGCCGTTCGAACTGGCCGCGGTGCCGCATCAACTCTACGGTGCGATCCGGCTGCCGGTGGTCAGCTACGCGTTGCCCGCGCTCATCGCCATCGGGCAGGTGCGTCATCATTTTCTGCCGAGCGAACGGAAGATCGTGCGGCGCATCCGCGATGGCGCGCGCGACTACACGCTGCAAATCCTCGACTGCATCCAGCCAGCGAACGGCGGCTTTCTCGAAGCGACGCCGCTCACGAGCTTTGTCACGATGAGTCTGGCCGGGATGGGATTGGCGGGCCATCCGGCCGCCCAGCGCGCCGTCGAGTTTTTGATGAAGTCCGTCCGGCCTGATGGCTCGTGGCCCATCGACACGAACCTTGCGACTTGGGTCACGACGTTGTCGCTGAATGCGCTCGCCGAGGACGAGGAGAATTCTGTCGTGAGGTTGTTGAACGACGCGCCGGGTTCCGCGACTGCCGCCGCCGTTTCGGACCTTGGCAAGTATCGCTTCCCCGGCGTGGCACATGACTCGACACGCGGACATCGCGCGGGCGAGGTGCTGCACTGGTTGCTCGATCAACAACACAAGGTCGAGCATCCCTACACTCACGCTGCGCCGGGCGGCTGGGCCTGGACCGATTTGCCGGGCGGCGTGCCGGATGCAGACGATACCGCGGGCGCAATCCTCGCCGTGCTGCGACTGACGCCTGACAGTCCGCTCGCGCGCGAGGCGGCGGCCAAGGCCGCGTGCTGGCTGGTGAATCTCCAGAATCGCGACGGCGGCATCCCGACGTTCTGCCGTGGGTGGGGCGCGCTGGCGTTTGACCGCAGCAGTCCAGACCTCACTGCACACGCCTTGCGCGCATGGCTGGCGTGTCGCGACCTGGTCGCGGAGAAGATCAAGAGGCGGCTCGATCGCGCGATTCCGCGCGGCGTGGAATTCCTCCGGCGAACCCAGCGTTCGGACGGCTCGTGGGTTCCGCTCTGGTTCGGCCATCAGGATTCGCCCGACGATGAGAATCCGCTCTACGGAACCGCGCGGGTGCTGCCAGCGCTGGCTGAGATTGAGCGCGCCAATGCCGCCGAGGTGCGCGACATGATCGGAACCGGAACGCGTTGGTTGCTCGCCGCGCAGAGCCCCGACGGCGGATGGGCCGGCGCAAGCGGCGCGACCTCCTCCGTCGAAGAAACCGCGCTCGCCTTGGACGCACTCGCCTCAAGCGCCGAATTCGCCACGCACTTTCCCGCGCACATGCAGACGGCGGTCCACCGCGGCACGCGTTGGCTTGTCGAGCGCATCGAATCCGGCGCGTGGCGCGAGCCGTCGCCCATCGGCTTCTATTTCGCGCGGCTGTGGTATTTCGAGAGGCTCTACCCGCTGATCTTTACCGTCGGCGCGCTCAACCGCGTTGCGGCGGGCGCCGGAATGCGCGAAGGTAGCGCGTTGCATCGCCATGCAGTGGACGTTGGAACAATACCTCACCGGCCTTGACAGCTATCGCTCCAAGATCCCGCTCGATGTGCTCCTGCGCGGCTTGAACGAACTGCGGATCGACTTTGGCATCCTGGAGAAATTCGCGCAGTTCTCGTCCGAGCGTTACCGGCGAAATCTTCTTCGCAGCGGCCCCGCGTATCACGCGCTCCTGCTCTGCTGGCGCAACGGCCAGCGCAGTCCCATCCACGATCATCGCGGCTCGGCCTGCGCCGTTCGCGTGCTTCGTGGCGAAGCGACCGAGACGATCTTCGAGATGACCGAGGAGGGCCACGTGTTTCCCGTGCGCACGCGGACGCTGGCCGAAGGGCACATCTGCGCCACCGAGGACCTGGACATTCATCAACTCTCCAATCTCCAACCAGCCGGCGCGGATCTCATCACGCTCCACATTTATTCGCCGCCGCTGCTGGTGATGGGCCAATACTCCCTCACCGAGCCGCACGCGCGCGAGTTCGAGGACGAGGTCTTCACCTTTGTGGAAGGCGCAGGTATCTAGCGCCGCGCTGAGGCAGGCGCGTTGGTGGCAGTCGTCGGCGCAGCGGTCCATTTCTTCAACTGCTCCTTTTCGACGAGCCGCAACTCACGCTGCAACGACCGGAGTGCAAGTCCGTTGGCGGCGACGAATGCAGCGAGTGCCACCAGCAACAACATCACGGCCAGCACCGCCATCGCGCGTTCGCGGGACGGGCTGCGTTTTCGGAGCGTGGAGTAAATACGGCTCGTGATTTCCATGATCAACGTGCGCGAGCTGCGGCCTGGAAAGAAAACAGCGGCTTCACGTGCGGCTTATCAGTCCGGGTGCCGAGTTCGAGTTCCCATCGCCACGCGTTTGCACCGTCACGATTTTCGAACAGCATCCGCGAGGAATTCACGCGGGCGAGGATCGGGTGGTCGTTGGTTGCCGGCGCGCTGCCCCGCCACAATGCGCCGCCACTGAACAAGTAAGTCACATCGCCCGTCGCAAGCGGGATGCGCAGGGTCTGGCGGCCGCCGGCGGTTTCCACACGCGGCGCGGCTGTGGCCGAGCGGATGTCGGCGCGCCAGCGTTCGCCGGCGCGCAACGCCGCGGCGATGTCCTCGGCATTTTTCCGAAGTGTGCCCGAGCGGTGAAGCCCCTGGTGAAAAGCAGTGCCCGCGACGCCCAGGAGCGTCGCCAGCACGCCGATGTAAACGAGACACTCGATCAACGTGATGCCGCCTTCGCCCGGACGACGGGGGCGTGATCGCGGGCCGGGCGTTTGTGCGAAGCGGATGTTCACGGGGCGGCGATTTCCCGCACGGCGGGTTTTGCGCCGGAGGCCGGAAACCATTCGAGGCGCAGGCGGTGGTCGGCGCGGGTGATGGAAAACTTTCCCGGCGGCAGATTCGTGACCGCCTCAGCTTGCGGCGTGAATGGGTGCGTTCCCTCGGGCGCCGCTTTCCACGCGCCGGCGGCGAGGACCTCCAATTCGCCGTCGAGGATTTCCATGAGCACGGCGCGCCGGTAGTAGTTGCGGCAAAGCTTCTGTTCCTGGATGAAGCCAAACGCCAGCGGGATGACCGCGATGACGAGGATGCTCATCGCGACGACCATCTCGGCCATCAACATGCCGCGCGTCTCCGCCCGGCGAGGACGCGCAATCACCACAACACGCCCTCCTCGATGATCCCAATCAGCCCGGCGAAAACGCTGATGGCGACCAGCCCGACGAGCACGCCTTGGAGGAGCACCGCGCCCGTGGTGATCACGTGCGCGGCGGCCTGCTCATGTTGGAACGCGCGCGCGTCGAGCGCTTCCTCCCAGCCGGCGAGCGCGCGCGTGAAACCGTGCTCGGCGTGCTGCGCGTTGGCCAGCCGCC
>DATDFH010000749.1:0-7370 GCA_036522715.1 Verrucomicrobiia bacterium | reverse complement strand
CCCCGCCGGGTCCGCCTTCGCCGCGGGCCGGGCGTTGGAAATCACCGGGAGGCGGGCCATCAGGACGGCCCTCGCCGCGCGGCGGGCGGTTGTCGGCGTCCTGCGCCAGTGAAGTGAACACCGACGCCCCGAGCGTCAGTGCCATGAGGAGTGAGTTGGATTTCATTTTTTGTTTTGCGTTGTGGTTGCGTTTTGATTTGCGCCGCCGGCTTGATGCTGCTGGCGTCGCGTTTCTGGAAGTAGGAGACGCGAGCCGGGTAAAGCCTCTGTATGCGGGAGCGCTGAAAATTGTTAAGAGAGTGTAAAAGTTGCCGCGTTTCCCGCCGCGTCCCGTTAGGCTGGCGCCGCAGCCACGATGAATGCCTCACCGATCCATCCGCCCGCCGGCCGAACGCGGGTGCTTATCATCGACGATGACAAGAAGCTTTGCCGCCTGGTCAGGGACTACCTTGAGCCGATGGGCTATGAGGTCGCCGCGGCGCACACCGGCCCGGACGGTGTCGAGCGCGCGACGGCAGACTCATGGCACGCCGTGATCCTGGATGTGATGCTGCCGGGCTTGGACGGCTTCGAGGTGCTCAAGCAAATCCGCCACAAGTCCGACGTGCCCGTGCTCATGCTCACCGCGCGCGGCGACGAGGCCGACCGCATCGTTGGCTTGGAAATCGGCGCGGATGATTACCTGCCGAAAACATTTTCCACACGCGAACTGCTCGCCCGTTTGCGCGCCGTGACGCGCCGGGCCACGCGAGCGACGACGGTGGACAAGGACGCACCTGAGGAACTGATCGTGGGCAAGCTGCGGGTCAACACCGGCGCGCGCGTGGCCGTGCTCGGCGACCAGCCGCTGACGCTTACACCGGTCGAATTCGATCTGCTCGCGGGACTGGCGCGCGCGCGCGGCCGCGTAAAGACCCGCGAAGCGTTGCTCGACGAAATCCGCGACCGCAACTACGACGTGTTCGACCGTTCGATCGACGTCCACATTTCCGCGCTGCGCAAGAAGCTGGGTGATGATCCGAAGACGCCGCGCTTCATCCGTACGGTCCGGGCGGCGGGATACATGCTCATCAATCCAGACGCCGAGTGACGAAACGGAACCAACCACGAATGAACACGAATGAACACAAATGCAGAGGGCGCAGGCAGTCTTGCGCCCGTCCGAGTGGCGCGGATTCGCTTCGTGTCCATTCGTGTTGATCGGTGGTTCTCCTATGAATCTGCGCTTTCCGCTCTACGCCAAAATCCTGCTCTGGTTCTTCCTGAACCTCGTGCTGCTGGCAGCCGGCGTGTATCTCTTCGCGCGCGTGCAGTTTCGGCTTGGCCTCGATTCGTTGCTCGCGGGCCGCGCCGGCGAACGCGTCCAGGCCGTCGCCGACGTAATGGTTGCCGAGTTGCGCGACACCCCGCGCGCCGATTGGAACCCGGTGCTCGAACGCTTTAGCGACGCCTACCGGCTGCGGTTCTATCTTTTTCGTGCGGACGGTGCGCAGGTCGCCGGCGAACCCGTCATCCTGCCGGCGGAGGTCGGCGAGCGAGTCCGCGACAACCGGCAGATCCCGGGTCGGCGTCCGGGGGACGGCTTCCAAAATCCTGCCGGTCCATCCGGTCCCACCGGCCCGCCCATGACGCGGCGCGGCAACCAGCGCCCTGACGACTCGCGACCGGAAGGCTCGCCACGCAACGGCAACGAATTCCGCCCCGATGGCAATCCGCGTCCGGAGTTCCGCCCGGAAGCGCCGGCGCGTGCCGAGGGTGGCGGGCCACGCAGCAACTTTTTCCAGCGTCCCGATGGTGGGCCGCGAATGGAGCCGCGCCAGGAGGCGGGCGCTCCGATCGGCGAAGGATTCCGGCTCGGCGCGAATTTCCGCGGTGATGGCAGCCCGCGTCCCGAGGAGGGGCCGCGTGGAAACGCCGGCCCGCGATTTGGAGAGGGACCGCGGCCGTTCGGCGCCGCGCCCGGGCCGGCGCCGAAGTTCATGCTGCGCTCGGCGGTGCCGGATCTTTACTGGGTGGGTGTGCGGCTCCAGTTTGCCGACCGCGACCCGACACGGGCATTGCCGCTGACGTTGCTGGTCGCCTCGGAGTCGCTCGCGGGCGGCGGGTTGTTCGTGGATTGGACGCCGTGGATCGTGCTCGGCGCGGGCGCGCTCGTTGTATCGGTGTTGTTTTGGTTCCCGCTGGTGCGCGGCATCACGCGCAGCGTGTCGCAGATGACCGTCGCAACCGGTCGCATCGCCGAGGGGCAATTCGATACGCGTGTTGCCTCCACGCGCGGCGACGAACTCGGTTCACTCTCCGCCGCCATCAATCGCATGGCCGCGCGGCTCGCGGGTTTCGTCACCGGCCAGAAGCGTTTCCTCGGCGACATCGCGCACGAACTTTGCGCGCCCATCGCCCGCATCCAGATGGCGCTCGGCATTCTCGAACAACGCGCCGATCCAAACCAGAAGGCCTACGTGGACGATCTGCGCGAGGAAGTGCAACACATGTCCGCGCTTGTGAACGAACTGCTTTCCTTCTCCAAGGCCGGCCTGTGGCAGAAGGAATTTCAACTTCAACCCGTCGAACTCGCGGCGCTCGCCCGGCGCGTCGTGGCGCGTGAGGCCGATGACGGCGCGGGTGTTCGCGTGGAGATTGCTGACGACCTCAAAGCTCTCGCCGAGCCGGAACTGCTTTCGCGCGCGCTGGCCAATCTTGTCCGTAACGCGCTTCGTCACGCTGGCGACGCAGGCCCCGTGGTCATCGCGGCGGCAGAGCAGGGGAGCCGTGTCACCTTGAGCGTGAGCGATTGCGGTCCAGGTGTCCCCGAGGAATCGCTGCAGCAGATCTTTGATCCGTTTTTCCGGCTCGACGCCTCGCGCACCCGCGAAACCGGCGGCGTGGGTCTTGGCCTCGCGATCGTGAAGACGTGCGTCGAGGCCTGCCAGGGCACTGTGATAGCCCGGAACCGCCGACCCTCTGGCCTGGAAGTCGCGATCGCGCTTAAGAAGGCGTGAGGGGCGACGCTGGAACTCTGCGGCTTGTCTGACGCTTCTGAATCGGCCACCGTTCGCCGGTTCCATGAATGCACTAATCTCTTTCGGCCTGTCCCGCCGCACATTCCTTCAACGTGCCACCGTTGCGGGCGCGCTCTTGCCCGTGGCGCGTCGAGTGGCTTTCGCCGCGGATAAATCGTTTGCCATCGACATCGGCACGCGACGGGAGTTGTTCGTGGACGACCTTCTCATCGAGCGGCTCGCGGGAAAGGCAGAGTTGCGGCTGCATCATCCGGAGCCGCGCGAGATTGCACTCACGCACGACGCGCCGTGGGAAGGCAGTGGCAGCGGTTACCACAGTGTGTTCCAGGATGGGAAGCTTTACCGGATGTATTACAAGGCGTGGCACCTCGACGTGTCGAAGGGCAGGGTGAAGACCGATTCGCATCCGCTCTTCTGCTGCTACGCCGAGAGCGATGACGGCATCCACTGGCGCAAACCGCAACTCGGTCTGCACGAGTTCGCCGGCTCGAAGGCGAACAACATCGTCATCGCCAGCGGCAAGCTGGGCGGTTTGAACGTGGACGCCGGACACCCGGCTGTGTTCAAGGACGAAAACCCCGACGCATCGGCAGACGCGCGCTATAAGGCGTTCGTGCGCTCATCTAATCCCAACGGCCTGCTGCCCTTCAAATCACCCGACGGCACTCACTGGTCGCCGATGACGACCGAGCCGTTGCTCGTGAAACTCGGCGCGTTCGACTCGCAGAACCTCGCGTTCTGGGACGCAGCGCGCGGCGAGTATCGCGCTTATTGGCGCATCTTCACCGGCGTGGGTGAGGGGAAGAGTATCCGCGCGATCCGCACGGCGACCTCGAAGGATTTTCTAAAGTGGAACCCGCACGCCGATGTGAAGTACGTGGATTCGCCCGCCGAGCATCTCTACACGAACCAGGTGAAGCCCTACCATCGCGCGCCGAATCTGCTCATCGGGTTCCCGACGCGCTACGTCGAGCGCGGCTGGTCGGACTCGATGCGCGCGCTGCCCGAGGCAGAGCACCGCGAGTGGCGTGCGGCGGCGAATGAGCGTTATGGCACGGCGATCACCGAGGGCCTGTTGATGGCCAGTCGCGACGGGGTGACGTTCAAGCGTTGGAACGAAGCCTTCCTCCGCCCAGGCATCGAACGCGAGGGCACGTGGAACTACGGCCACCAATACATCGGCTGGCATGTCGTCGAGACGAAGTCCGCTCTCGAAGGCGCGCCCAATGAACTTTCGCTTTACGCCAGCGAAAGCTACTGGACCGGCGACAGCAGCGCCGTCCGCCGATACACCTTGCGCCTCGACGGCTTCGTGTCCGTCAACGCGCCGATGGGCGGCGGCGAATTAGTGACCAAGCCGGTGAAATTTTCTGGCGCCAATCTGCTGCTCAACTTCGCCACCTCCGCCGCCGGTGGCGTGCAGGTTGAGCTTCAGGATGAAGCCGGCCATGCGCGCCCCGGCTTCGTGCTCGACGATTGCCCACCGATCTTCGGCGATGCCATCGAACGGCGAGTGACGTGGAAGGGTGGGGGAGATGTGAGCAGGCTCGCCGGCAAGCCCGTCCGGCTGCGATTCGTCCTGAATGATGCGGATCTGTACGCCTTCCATTTCGCCGGTTGATCACGCCCACCAAACGAAGATTGAACACCGCCCCGGTTCGTTGCAGTCTCCTTCCGTGAGCGCATATTGCCCGCGATGAACGCCAAGCCCGCCATTTCCCGCCGCCACTTTCTCCAGACCTCCGCAGCCGCGTCCGCGGTTGCGCTATTCCACGTTCGCGCGCGCGCCCAGTCGGCCGCCGCCGCGCGCGTGCTCGAAAAGAAAGTCATCAGCCTCGACCCGGAGCATTACCACGGCTGGCCCACGCTCGAACGGCGCGCGAAAGGCCAACTCGTCGTCACCTACTCCGGCGGGCGCGAGGAGCACGTCTGCCCGTTTGGGCGCGTTGAGATGATCGTGTCGAACGACAACGGCACAACGTGGGGTTTCCCGCGCGTGCTGCTCGACAGCGACACCGACGACCGAGACTCCGGCGTGCTGGAGACTTCGCGCGGCACGTTGCTCGTGACCACCTTCACCTCGCTCGCCTACGAAAAAGTTTTGCAGACTGCGGAAAAGAAGAAGCCCGGCGAACCCGGTGCGTGGCCCGCCGACCGGCTCAAGCTCTGGCAGGCTGCGCACAACCGCATGACCGCCGAGCAGCGTCAGGCCGAACTCGGCCAGTGGATGATCCGCTCGACCGACGGCGGTCGGACGTGGTCGCCGCGCTATCCGAGCATCGTCAACAGTCCGCACGGGCCGGTTGAACTCGCCGATGGCCGGCTGCTTTACGCGGGCAAGGAACTCTGGACCGGCGAGCGCCGCGTGGGCGTGTGCGAGTCCCCCGACGACGGCCGCTCGTGGCGCTGGCTGGCGGCCATTCCGCCGCGCGTCAATGACGATCCGGCCAACTATCACGAGCTGCACGCCGTCGAGACCACCGGCGGCCGGCTCATCGTTCACATCCGCAATCACAACCGGGCGAACCTCAACGAGACCTTGCAGTCCGAATCCACCGACGGCGGCAAGACGTGGTCGGTGCCGCAGTCGATCGACGTGTGGGGTCTGCCTTCGCACCTGCTGCGCCTGCGCAACGGCCACCTGTTGATGACCTACGGCTACCGGCGCAAACCCTTCGGCAACCAGGCCCGCCTCAGCACCAACAACGGCCGCACCTGGTTGGAACCAATGACCGTGTCCGACGACGGCTTCAACGGCGACCTCGGCTACCCGAGCACGGCGGAACTCGACGACGGCACGCTGCTGACCGTGTGGTATGAGCGCATGAAGGATTCGCCGCGCGCGGTGCTTCGCCAGGCGCGATGGCTGTTGGAAGTGTGAGGCGCTTTTGGCCGCGACGATTGCCACCGTCGAGACCTTCGCGGTCAACTACCCCGTTGCCGGCCGGTTCAAATTCTTCGAAGGCACCGCCGGCCGGCCGTTGGGACGCCCGTCGGTCATCATCAAACTCACTGCGGACAACGGCGTCGTCGGCTGGGCCGAAAGCGTTCCCACGCCGCGCTGGAGTTACGAAACCGTCGAGACCGTTCGCACGACGATTGAGCAATACCTAGCGCCGGAATTGATCGGGCGCGACCTGCTCGATTCGGATGCGATTCACGCGGCGATGAACCGCGCCATTGCGCCGTCGTTCTCGACCGGCCAGCCGATTTGCAAGGCGGGCATTGACCTCGCGTTGTTCGATCTCACGGGCAAGCTGCTCAGCAAATCGGCGGCGGAACGCTGGGGCCGGCACGACTGCGATTCGGTCGAGCTGAGCTGGACGCTCAACCCGCGCACACTCGATGAAGTCGAGGGACTCGTTGCGCAGGCGCACGCGCGCGGCTACCGGCACTTCAACATCAAGATCGCGCCGGACGTGGCGGTTGATCTCGAACTGCTCCGGCTCGTGAAGCGCCTCGCACCGGACGCGGAGTTGTGGACTGACGCGAACGGCGGCTACACCGAGGCCGATGCGCTCGCCGTCGCTCCGAAGCTGGCCGACCTCGGCGTCGCGTTCTTCGAGCAGCCCGTCGCGGCGAACCGCCTCGGCAGCTTCGCGCGGCTCAAGCAGCAGGGCGCGCTGCCGGTCATTATGGACGAAGGCATCGTGTCGGTGGTCGAGCTGGAAGAGTTTCACCGGCTCAAGCTGCTCGACGGCGTGGCGATCAAAGTGGCGCGCTGCGGCGGGCTGACCGAGGCGCGGCGGCAGGTTCAGTTCCTCGAAGCGAACGGTCTGATCTTTCTCGGCTCGGGTTTGACCGATCCCGATCTGGCGCTTTCGGCATCGCTCGCGCTCTTCGCGGCGCACGGCTTGAAACATCCGGCGGCGCTCAACGGGCCGCAGTTCCTGACGGCGAGCGTGCTCCGGCAACCCTTCGCGCCGGTGAACGGCGGGTTGCGCGCGCCGGCCGGCGTGGGTTTGGGGATCGAAGTGGACGAGGAGAAACTGCGCGGCTTGTGCGTGTCGATTTGAATTCGGGCCGTGGACACGGCTCAGGAGAGGGTGGAGCGTGATCAATTTTTTGGGCGGCGACGTGATTCATGATCACCTCGACGGCAGCGTATTTGATGTGCGGCGGCAGGCGGTACTCGGCCCGCCGGAGCAGTTCGTGAAGGAATATCCACCGCTCCGTTTGCACATAGCCCAATTCCCTCAAATGCTCGTTTGCGCCCTCAAAGACTTTTTGGATGTCCGCGATGTTTTGGGCTTCGAACACGAGGTGAAGCAGCCGGTTGATGTAATCCGCGCGGGTTAGGGGCGCGGCCCTCCCGGGGCCTTGTGCCTCTTCCGGCGGGTCCATCACCGT
>DATDFH010000748.1:0-5221 GCA_036522715.1 Verrucomicrobiia bacterium | reverse complement strand
GGGCGTCGCCATGCAGCAGGAAACGCAGAGCAAGGAACAGCGCTGGGACTGGGCCACGCAATGGAGTCTGCCCAAGTCCGAGGGCCTGCGTGTGATCATTCCCGGACTTTTCGGCTACCGGCTCGACACGCCGGCCGGCGGCAACTATTGGGGCCGCGTGGGCCAGCAACCTGGCTGGGACGAGCATCATCAGGGATTCCCGCGCCACAGCGGCTCGGGCGAATACGCCGGCGTGCTCGTGGTGCTCATCGCGTTGTGGGGACTGGCACGGGCGTTTCGAACCAACGGCAGCCCCTACACGCCGGTCGAGCGGCGCTACATCCTGTTCTGGGCCGGGGCGGCGTTCGTCTCGCTGCTGCTTGCCTTTGGGCGGCACGCGCCGTTTTACCAGTTGGTTTTTCAACTGCCGTACTTCTCGACCATCCGCAATCCGATGAAGTTCATGCACCCGTTCCACCTGGCGTTGCTGATCCTCTTCGGCTACGGGCTCCACGGCTTGAGCCGCTTGTACGTGGAGCGTTCGCTGTCGATCGCCAGTTCGATCACCGATCAACTCCGGAATTGGTGGGGCAAGCTGGCGGGCTTCGACAAGAACTGGATGACCGGCAGTCTCGCCGCGCTCGGCGCCAGTGTGCTCGCATGGCTGCTCTACGCCGGCTCGCGCGCGAACCTGATCAGGCATCTCGAACAAAGCGGCTTCCCCGGCGAACTCGGCGAGTCCATCGCGCGCTTCAGCATCGGCGAGGTCGGCGTGTTCGTCCTGTTTTTTGCCATCTCGGTCGCGTTGGTGGCCTGTCTGATGAGCGGCATGTTCTCCGGGCGGCGCGCGAAGTTCGCGGCGGTCGCGATGGGCTTGTTGCTGGTGGTGGACCTCGGCCGCGCCGACGCGCCCTGGATCGTGTTCCAAAACTACAAGGAGAAGTACGCCTCCAATCCCGTGATTGATTTCCTGCGCGAGAGGCCCGTCGAGCAGCGCGTCACGATCCTGCCCTACAACTTTGGTCAGCAGTTCCAGTTCTTCCAGCAGTACTACAACGTCGAATGGGCGCAGCACCACTTCATGTATTACAACATCCCGGGCATCGACGTGACGCAGATGGCCCGCGAACCGATGGACTTCGCCGCGTATCGCGGGGTGCGCGGCGGCGCCTTTTCGCTCACCAACTCCGCCGTCCAGCCGCGCTTCTGGGAGCTGACGAGCACGCGCTACATGTTCGCCCCGGCCGGAATCGAAGGACCGTTCAACCAGCAGTTCGACCCGGTCCAGCGCCGCTTCAAGACGCGCCTGTTGTTCAACCTCACGCAGCACCCCGACGGCAGCGTCAGCGGCGCGGTGACCAACAACACCGGGCCGTTTGCGATCCTCGAATTCACCGGCGCATTGCCGCGCGCAAAACTTTATGCGCACTGGGAGGTCAACACCAATGACCAGGCCACGCTCAAGACGCTCGCCAGCCCGGTCTTCGATCCGCGCCATACGGTGATCGTGGACGAGGGCATGACAACCAACGCGCCCCCCGACGCCCACGCCCGCAACGCCGGCACAGTCGAGTTCTCCAGCTACGCGCCGCGAAAAATCATCCTCAAGGCCCGGGCGGAATCGCCCGCGGTGCTGCTGCTCAATGACAAATTCGATCCCGGCTGGAAAGTCTGGGTGGACGGCCAGGCGCAGACCGTGCTGCGCTGCAATTTCATCATGCGCGGCGTCGCACTGCCGACGGGCGCGCACACCGTTGAATTCCGTTTCGAGCCAAAGAGCGAGCTGCTTCCCGTCAGCATTGCGGCCATCCTCGTCGGGCTGCTGCTGACCGCGTTCGTCATGCTCCGGCGCGAACCTGAGCCTCCCGTGGAAACCGTGCCCGCACCCACATCCGCCGCACCGCCGAAGAAATAGCCTGCGCCCTCCGGCTCACAACCCGGAGGGATGATCGAGAACCTTCCACGGCACGCCGAAGCGGCGAGAAAGTTCCGCCGCGAGCGCCTTCACCCCGAACGTCTCGGTCGCGTAGTGTCCGCCGTAGAAAACGTTCACGCCCAACTCCTCCGCCAGCGCGAATGTCCAATGCGGTCCCTCGCCGGTGACGAACGTATCCACGCCCTCCTTCGCCGCGAGTGCCAGTTCGCCGCCCGCACCGCCCGTGACAACGCCGATGCGGCGGCAGACCTCCGCGCCGCCGGGCAGCAGCTTCGGTGGCGCGCCCACCGCGCGCGCCAATCGAGCGGCGAGTTCGTCGCGTGAAATTTTCGTGCGCGTTTGAAAACCTAGCTTCTGGCCCTTTGTGAAAAAGAATGGCTTCAGGTTACGGAAGCCGAGCGCGCGGCAGAGCAGCGCGTTGTTGCCGAGCTTGGGATGCGCATCCAGCGGCAGGTGCGAGCTGTAAACCGCGAGGTCATTCTCGATCAGCAGGCGCATCAACTCGTAACACCTCTCCGTCCACGGATGCGTGCCACCCCAGAACAGCCCGTGATGCACCACCAGCAAATTTGCGTTGGCAGCGATCGCGAGCTTCACGGTCGCCGTCGATGCATCCACCGCCGCCGCGATGCGCGTGACACGGCCGCGGTTCTCCACCTGCAATCCGTTCACCGCGCCGTCGTAGTCCTGGACTTCCGATGTGCGCAGCGTGCGGTCACACCAGCGGGTGATTTCATTGAGTGAGGCCGAAGGCATGGCGGGAGTGTTGGAGTCGCGGCGCGAGGTGTCACGCCTTTCGTAAGGAATAGGAAGTGACGCGTAAACCCGAGCCGACGCTTGCGCGACGGGTTACGGATTTTTCGCTACTCCTCACGCGCAAAAACTTTTCGCAAGCGCTTGTTGAATTCCCCGCGACGCTTCCTATAGTGCGACCGGTTTTTCAAATCGAGATGAGTGATCCTCAGAACTCCGGACGGGAGTGGACAGTCCAGGCAGCACGCGTGCTCTACGGCATCGACGGCTGGGGCGCGCGCTACTTCGACATCAACGAAGCCGGCAACGTGATCGTGCGTCCGCTGCACGAGGCCGGCGCCACGGTCGAACTCGTGGACGTCGTCGAGGAGGCGCGCGGACGCGGCTTGAAGTTCCCACTGCTCGTTCGTTTCCAGGACATTCTGCGCCATCGCGTCGAGGCGTTGAACACTGCGTTCCGCAACTCGATTGCCGAGTTCGGCTTCAAGGGCCAGTTCCGCGGCGTGTTCCCGATCAAGGTCAACCAGCTCCGCGAGGTCGTGGAGGAAATCCTTGATGCGGGCAAACCGTACAACTTCGGCTTGGAAGTCGGCAGCAAGCCCGAACTGTACGCCGGCCTCGCGCTCCAACCCGATCAGGGCAGCCTCATCATCTGCAACGGTTACAAGGACACCGTCTTCATCCGCATGGCGCTGATGGGCACCAAGCTCGGCAAGAAGGTCATCATGGTCGTCGAAAAGCTTGAGGAGTTGAAACAGATCATCGCCGTCTCGAAACAGATCGGCGTCGAACCGTTGATCGGCATCCGCGCGCGGCTCCTCAGCAAGGGCGCCGGCAAATGGGCCGAGAGCGGCGGGGAAAACGCCAAGTTCGGCTTGAGCACCGTCGAGTTGCTCGCCGCCACCGACCTGTTGAAGCAGGAAAACCTCGCGCACTGCTTCAAGCTCGTTCACTTCCACATCGGCTCGCAGGTGCCCGACATCCTCACGGTGAAGAAAGCCGTCCAGGAGGCGGGGCGCTACTACGCCAAGCTCCGCAAGATGGGTTTCGACATCGACTACATCGACGTCGGCGGCGGGTTGGGCGTGGACTACGACGGTTCGCGCAGCGCGTTTGATTCCTCGACCAACTACTCGCTGCAAGAATACACCAACGACGTGGTCTATTACATCGCCGATGTCTGCAACGCCGAAAACGTGCCGCATCCCGACATCATCAGCGAAAGCGGCCGGGCCATCGTCGCGCACCACAGCGTGCTGGTCGTCGAGGTCTTCGGCGCCATCGGCAAGACGCGCACGGACATCCAGTTCACCTACGGCGACGCCGAACACGCCATCGTTCGCGAGCTGCTCGACATCCGGAAGAACCTTTGCAAACTCAACAAACTCGAGGCCTACCACGACGCGCTCGAACGCCGCGAGGACGCGCATTCGATGTTCACGCTGGGCCTGCTCGAATTGCCCGACAAGGCCAAGATCGAAAACCTCTACTGGGAGATCGCGCTCGAAGTCGTCCGCAGTTTCAAGGGCCAGGCCTACGTCCCCGAGGAAATCCGCAAGCTCGAGGATTCCCTCAGCGACCAGTACCTCTGCAACTTCTCCGTCTTCCAGTCGTTGCTCGACCATTGGGCGCTCGGGCAGTTGTTTCCGATCATGCCCGTCGCACGCCTCAACGAACGCCCCACCCGCGAAGCCACGCTGGTTGATATCACCTGCGACTCCGACGGCCAGATCAACAAGTTCATCGACCTGCGCGACGTGCGGGACACGCTCGCGCTCCACCCGCTCAGCGCCAACGGCAGCGGCCAGATCGAACCCTATTACCTCGGGTTCTTTCTCATGGGCGCCTACCAGGACATCATGGGCGACCTGCACAACCTCTTTGGCCGCGTCAATGAAGTGCACGTGTTCCTCGACCCGGACGAGCCGACCGGCTATTACGTCGAGGAAGTCATCGAAGGCAACACCATCATCCAGACCCTTTCGGCGGTGCAGTACGACGAGAACGAATTGAAGCGCCAAATGAAGGCGCAGGTCGATGCGGCGATCAAGTCCGACAAACTCAAACCGTCGGAAGCCATGCGGTTGCTCGACGATTACGAGCGGGGGCTCAGGGAATACACCTACCTGACGTTTTGAGCCGACTCCCGCCCATGTCCGAAACCGCGCCCAAACCTGAATTGATGCGGTCCCTCGGCAGGCTGGTGCGCGGGCTTTCGGCGCTTTTCTGGGGCCTGCCCATTGCGCTGGTGGTCTGCGTGCAGACGGCCAACACCGGCTGGCTCGATTCACTCGGCCACTTCGGCCTGCTCGTGCCCGTCGCCGCCACGGCCCTGCTCTTCTACGCCTTGCACCTGATGAGCGATTTCCAGAAACAGGAGCGCATCTGGGTGCTTTCGCTCGACCGCGCGAAGATTGCCGGGCTGGTGAACATCGGGCTGGCGCCGTTTCTGCATTGGCACCAGCGGCTGCCGGACGTGCCGTTTTTTTCCTGGGCCGTCTCGGTCATGGCCTTGTCCGGTTTGGTGTTCCTGTTCAACCTCAACCTCGTGCT
>DATDFH010000747.1:0-4995 GCA_036522715.1 Verrucomicrobiia bacterium | reverse complement strand
CACTCCCGACAGCACGGCGGAAAACTACCAGCGTGTCGGCCGGCAACTCGGTCTCGCCCTCGAACGCTACTTCCGCGAGGAGCGGCGCTAGCTCACTTCCCGACGCAGTGCAGCGTGCCGTAAGTGCGGATGAACATGCGTCCGCCCGCAATGGCCGGCGTCGTCTGGCAAAGATCGTTCAGCGGATTGGTGCCGAGGAGTTGAAACTTGTCCGCCGCGGCGAGGGCGAAAACTTTGCCGCTCTTGTCCGCGGAGAAGATCTTGTCTCCGGTGCAGACGGGTGAGCCGAAGAAGGTTCCCTCGATGCGTTCCTGCCACACGATGTCGCCCGTGGCGAGCTTCGCGCAGGTCACGATGCCGTCGTCGCTCCACAGATACGCGCGGTCGCCGACGAGGATGGGCGAGGGAATGTGCGGCACGGATTTCTCCAGCCGCCACGCTTCCTGCACCGTGCCCGGCGCTTGGCCGGGCTTGAGCACGACCACGTGTTTCGGCCCGGCGGTGAAGGCGCAATTGACGATGACATAATCGCCGGACGCCGAGGGCGAGCCGATGGCGCGCTCCTGTTTCTGCGCGAACAGCGGCATCTGCCAGAGCTGCTTGCCGCTCGCCGCGTCTACGCCCGTCGCGCCGAGCCGCCAGCTCACGACAACGACCTGCGGCTTGCCGCCGGGCGGCGTGTAGATGCAGGGCGTGGAGTAGTTCGAGTGGTCCTCGGCGCGCGGAAGTTTCCAGCGGACTTTGCCCGTGGCACGGTCGAGCGCGAAGAGATGGCCGTCGCTCTCCTGATCGTTGGAAAGGATCACGAGATCGTCGTGCAGAATTGGCGACGAGCCGAAACCGTGCTGGCGTTGCACCGGGCCGAGGTCCGCTTCCCACGCGGGCTTCCCGTCGTGCGTGAAGGCGATGACTGTGAGCTTCTGCGGCGTGCCCCACGTGAAGTAAACCCGGTCGGCATCCACGGCGGGCGTGCTGGAGGCCATGCTGTTGAACTTGTGATGCTTGTTCGCGAGCGCGTCGAAGTTTTGCTGCCAGAGAATTTTCCCGTCCGCAGCGTTGAGGCACACGACTGTTCGCTGACCGGTCGTCTCGTTTCCGCAAAGCAGAAACACTTGTCCGCCGAACACGACCGGCGAGCCGTGCCCGACGCCCGGCAGCTTTACCTTCCACTTGCAATTCACGTCGGTCCACTGCGCGGGAATGTCCGCCTTTCCGATGCCGGAACCATTCGGCCCGCGGAAGCGCGGCCATTCATCCGCCGCGGCGGCGAGGGAGCAGGCGCCGAGCACGGCCACGAAAATTCTTGAGAGCATGGATGCCTTGAAATCGAGCGCGGTGGAAATTCGACTCAATACTTGCCCGGGCCGATCATTGTGATTCCTTCGCCCCGCCGAGCTGCTTGCGGAAGAATTTCACTGCGAGTTTCATCGTCTCGTCGAAATGCGTCGCGTTCCAGAAGCCGTGCGGGCCGCCCTCCATCTTCACCAGCTCCGCCGATGCACCGGCCGTTTTGTATTTCTCCAGCAGCAACTCGGACTGCGCCATCGGGACGACCGCGTCCTTCGTGCCGTGCAGCAGCAGCAGGGGCGCGGCGTCTTTGCTGACGTGCGTGACGGGGGAAATGAGCGCGACGAGCTTCGGGTCCACTTTCGCTCGCTCGCCGAACTTGGACATGTCCGCCGGCGTGGCCATCGCGACGACGGCTTGCACGCGGCTGGAGACGCCCGCATTGCCGCCATCGCCTTCGAGTTCCTTCACGCTTGCGCTGGTGCCGAGCATGGCGACCAGGTGGCCGCCCGCCGAGCCGCCGATCGCGCCGAGGCGGTCCGGGTCAATGCCGTGCTTCGCCGCGTTTGCGCGCACCCAGCGCACGGCGGCTTTGCAGTCCAGGATCGGCGCGGGGAACTCCACCTCCGGCAACAGCCGGTAGCCGATGCACGCCGCCGCGAAACCCTGCTCTGCGAGATGCGCCGCCTGTGCCGCGAAACGGTTTTTGTCCCCGCTGCGCCAGCCGCCGCCGTGGATCACGACGATGCACGGGATTTTCTCCGACGCGGGTTTTTTGGGCAGGTAGAGGTCGAGCATCACCTTGCGCTCGCCGTATTGCGCATACACAATGTCGCGTTCCACCTTCACCGAATCTGGTACCGCGCGGCGGAGCGCCCGCCCCTCGGGATCGCCGCCCTTGCGCTTCTTTTGCGCGGCCTGGGCGTGTGCGGTTGGGGCGAGGAAGGTCGGCAACACCAGTGCAGCCAGCAAGGTGGTGAGAACGAGGAATCGGTTCATGTCCTTGAAGGACGCCGCTCCCGCCCGCAAAGTTTCAATCGTCCGCTCAACTCAACCCTTTCACCTCCCAGCCCGCGCGGTATCTCTTGTGCACGAACTGGTTCGCCTCCGCCACGTTACCGAACTTCAGCTTGGAGGAATTCCACTCCAGCTTCTGGTTCGGGAACCGCACCGCGATCGTGCCGAGCAACACCGTCTCGGTGAGCGGGCCGGAGTAATCGAAATTGCCGGTCGCTTTGCCCTGGCCTTTGCACGCGTTGGCCCATTGCTGGTAATGATTGTCGCCCTCCACCTTCTCCATCTCCTTGCCCGCGGCGGCGCCAAGCAGGACGGGCATCTTGCTGTGCTCGCACAAAAGCGCGCCCTTCTCGCCGACAAACAGCGAGCCGTTCGTTGGGGTCTTTTCGTTCTCCGGCAGCGGCACCAATTCACGCGGCGGGAGTTTGCCGCCGTCGTACCACGTCATAATCACCGTCTTGCCGGCGGTGTAGCGCGTGGAGGGAAACTCGTAGCGAATCGTTTCCCATTCGGGATACGTCTCGCCGTTCGTCGCCGGGCCTTCCGACCACACGCGCGCCGGCGCCTTGAGGCCGAGGCTCCAGAAAACCGGATCAATGATGTGGCAGCCCATGTCGCCGAGCGCGCCCACGCCGAAGTCGAGGTAGCCGCGCCAAGCGAACGTATGATACGGCCCGCGCCCTTTCTTCTTCGGATCATCAGAGCGGTCGCTGACGTAAGGCCGGAACGGCGCGACGCCGAGCCACAAGTCCCAATGCAAATGCGCCGGCACCGGGTCGCTGCCTTGCGGGCGCGTGTGGCCCTGCGGCCAGATCGGGCGGTTGCTCCACGCGTGCGCCTCCTTCACCTTGCCGATGACGCCGCCTTGGATCGCCTTCACCAGCGTGCGATAGCCGGTGCCGCTGTGATACTGGTTGCCCATCTGCGACACCACGCCGTAACGCTTCGCCGCCGCCGTGAGCGTGCGCGCCTCGTAAATCGTGTGCGTCATCGGCTTCTGCACATACACGTGCTTGCCGAGCTGCATCGCGGCCATCGCGATCGGCGCGTGCATGTGATCGGGCGTCGAGACGGTCACCGCGTCGATATCCTTCTGCTCGAGCAACTGCCGCCAGTCATTGTAGGTCTTCGCGCCCGGATACTTCTTGAGCGCGCCGGCGAGCGTGTTGTCATCCACGTCGCAGAGCGCGACGACGTTGTTGCCCACGGAAGTCTCGGAGAGGTCTCCCGCGCCTTTGCCGCCGACGCCCACGCCCGCGATGTTGAGCTTGTCATTGGGCGAAATGCGGCGCGGTTTGGGCGCGGCGTAACCCGTGCGCCTGGCGAGCAACAGTGAAACGGTGGCCAGCGACGAAGCGCTGATGAATTGGCGGCGGGAGGGGCGGAGGGTTTTGCTCATGTTGATTTGGAGTTCGGAAAGCAGACGAACAGCAAGGGCGGATTCATTCAAGCTGAGACACGGCAAGGTGCTCTCAGCGCCCCGAAAACGGCGCATCAACGCGACCGCTTGCGCGGTTTCGGCGCGGGTTTGCGCGCGGCACTTTCGGCAGCGGCAGCACGCGCCGCGCGTTGCGCCCAGATCAGCAGTTCGGGGCGATCTTCCAGCACGTCGGCGGGGACTTCAAAGTAGCGCATCGAAATGGTGCGGCGCGCCTTCTCGTAGGTGAAGGGGCCCATGCCGCGGGCCTCGTAATCGGCGCGCGTGCGCTCGTCGGTTTTGAAGTAGAGCCGACCGTCCATGAGGATGCCGAAGAAAGCCTCGCCCGCGTAGAGGCCGTGGCCGCCGAACATCCTTTTCGCACGCAGTTCCGGCAGACCGGTCAACTGGTCGAGCACGAAATCTTTGAACGAATCGTCGGGCACGCGGCGCAGCGTGGCAGATCGAAGAAGCGGCGGCAACCGGCTGCCGGGCGCACGACGCGATTGCGTGAGGCCGTGGGCTCGGACATTCTCCGCGCGCATGAGCCGCCGATTCAAAGTCGTCGTCACCGATTTCATCCACGAGCCGCTCGATCATGAGCGGCGCATTCTCGGCGACGTGGCCGATGTCGTGGCGCTCGACGCGATGTCCGAAGACGATCTCGTGGGAAAAATCGAGGACGCCGACGCGGTGATGCTTTACCATTTCATCTCGATCACCGAGCGGACGATTTCGCGGCTGAACAATTGCAAGCTGATCGTTCGTTGCGGCGCGGGGTTCGACAATGTGGACTGCAAAGCGGCGCGCGCGAAAAATATTCCCGTGGCGAACGTGCCCGACTACGGCACGGAGGACGTGGCGGATTCGGCCATCGGCATGATGCTTTCGCTGACGCGCGGGATTCATTTCCTCAACAGCCGGCTCGTTCGCGGGGAAGGCGTGTGGTCTTACACGCAGGTCCAGCCGGTTCGCCGGCTCCGCGGGCGGGTGTTCGGCATCGTCGGCATCGGGCGCATCGGCACCGCGGCGGCGTTGAGGGCGAAGGCGCTCGGGATGGACGTGGTGTTCTACGATCCCTATGTGCCCGATGGTTGCGAGAAGTCACTCGGCGTCCGGCGTGCGGATTCGCTGGAGGAATTGCTCGAACGAACTCATGTGCTCAGTCCGCATTGCCCGCTTACGACGGAGACGAAACACATCGTCAACGCGAAGAGCATCGCGCGGTTGGCGCGTGGTTCGTTCGTGGTGAACACCTCGCGCGGCGGCGTGGT
>DATDFH010000746.1:0-7442 GCA_036522715.1 Verrucomicrobiia bacterium | reverse complement strand
CACGACGCTCGGGCTGGTCTATGCCGGCTACATCGCGCGGCTCACACGCGGCGGGATGCTTGAAGTGCTCAACCAGGATTTCATCCGCACCGCGCGGGCCAAGGGTGCCTCCGAATTGCGCGTGGTCTTCCGGCACGCGGTGCGCGGCGGGCTGTTGCCGGTCGTGTCGTTCCTCGGCCCGGCCATTGCGGGCATTCTCACCGGCTCGTTCGTGATCGAGACGATCTTCAACATTCCCGGCCTCGGTCGCTACTTCGTCACCAGCGTCTTCAACCGCGATGCCACGCTGACCATCGGCACGGCGCTGTTCTACGCGGCGCTCATCGTGACGCTGAACCTCGCCGCCGACGTGGTGCAGACTTGGCTGAACCCGAAGCAACGTTTCGAGTAACTCATGCCTGTCGCGATGCCAACCGCCAGTCCGCCGAGCGCGTCAAGCGCCCCCGCCGCGACCGACGCGGTGGAGCAGGGGCATTCACTGTGGCAGGACGCCTGGTCGCGGCTGCGCAAGAACCACATGGCCGTCGCCGGCGGCTGCATCGTGCTCGTGCTGTCGCTGCTGTCATTCTTCGGACCGTGGGTGCTCAAGTATTCCTACGAGGAACAAAACCTCGACCTCGGCACGACCTCGCCGAGCGGCGCGCATTGGCTCGGCACCGACAAACTCGGTCGCGACCAGCTTTCGCGCGTGCTCTACGGCGGGCGTGTCTCGCTGCTCGTCGGCCTGTGCGCCACGGGTGTGTCGCTCACGATCGGTTTGCTCTACGGCGCCATCGCGGGCTACGTCGGCGGCAAGCTCGACCGGGCAATGATGCGCATCGTCGATATTCTCTACGCGCTGCCATTCACGATCTTCGTCATCTTGCTGATGGCCGTGTTCGGGAGAAATTTCATCCTGCTATTCGTCGCCATCGGGTGCGTGGAGTGGTTGACGATGGCGCGAATCGTCCGCGGGCAGGTGCTCTCGCTGCGCCGTCAGGAATTCATTGAGGCGGCCATTGCGCTCGGTCTGCGGAAGCGCCGCATCATCCTCCGCCACATGATTCCCAACGTGCTCGGCCCGGTGATGGTCTATACGACCCTGACGATTCCGGCGGTGATGATGCTCGAAGCGTTCCTGAGCTTCCTCGGCCTTGGCGTGCAACCGCCGATGAGTTCATGGGGCCTGTTAATCAAGGAAGGGGCGGAGATGATGGAGGAGGCGCCGTGGCTGCTGATCTATCCCGGCGTGCTGTTTTCGCTGACGCTCTTCTCACTGAACTTCCTCGGTGACGGTCTGCGCGACGCGCTCGACGTGCGGGCGTCGAAGGATTGACCCGCGGGTTTCACCATGTCACTGCTTGAAGTCAACAACCTGCGGACCTCGTTCCACACGCGCAACGGCGTGGTGCGCGCGGTCAACGATGTATCGTTTCGCGTCGAGCGCGGCGAAACGCTCGGCATCGTGGGCGAGTCGGGTTCGGGCAAGTCGGTCACGTGCTATTCGCTGCTCGGCTTGATTCCGCAGCCGCCGGGGCGCATCGAGGGCGGGCGAGCGATCTTCGATGGAGTGGATTTGTTGAACTGCCCCAAAGAGACGCTGCGGAACATCCGTGGTCGGCGCATCGGGATGATTTTCCAGGACCCGATGACGTCGCTGAATCCGTACATGACGATCGAAAACCAGCTCATCGAGCCGCTATTGATCCACCAAAAGATCGACCGCGCCGTGGCGGCGCGGCTGGCGGTGGAGGCGTTGAAGGATGTGGGCGTGCCCGACGCCGAGAGCCGGATCCGGAGCTACCCGCACCAGTTTTCCGGCGGCATGAGGCAGCGTGTGATGATTGCGATGGCGCTGATCACCAAGCCCGACCTGTTGATCGCCGACGAGCCGACAACGGCACTGGACGTGACGGTGCAGGCGCAGATTCTCGAACTGATCAACCGCGAGCAACAGGAGCGCGGCGTGGCGGTGATCTACATCTCGCACGACCTGAGCGTGGTGGCCGGCTTCTGCAACCGCGTGATGGTCATGTATGCCGGACGCGTGGCGGAAACGGCGGAGACGCTGCCGATCTTCCGCGACCCGAAACACCCCTACACACGCGCGCTGCAACGCTCGCGTCCCGCGCTCCAGCCGAAGGGCGTGGAGCTTTACACGATCCCCGGCCTGCCGCCGGATTTGTCGAAACCGATTGAAGGTTGTTCATTCGCGCCGCGTTGCGAGTTCGCCATTGATTCATGCCACGTGGACGCGACGCGGCTGGAACGGGTCGGGCACGAACACGAGTCCTCGTGCCTGCGCGTGCAGCGGGAAAAGTTGAACCTTAAGTGACGCCATGCCCGAAGCTTTTCTCGAACTCAACGATGTTAAGACCCACTTCCCGGTCGAGCGCGGCATCATTTTTCGCCGCCGTGTCGGCACGGTTAAGGCAGTCGATGGGGTGACGCTTGCGCTGAAGAAAGGCGAAGTGCTCGGACTGGTTGGCGAGTCGGGCTGCGGCAAGTCAACGCTCGGGCGGACGATTCTCCAGTTGATCCCGCCGACGGGGGGAGCGGTGGTTCTTGCAGGAAAAAATCTTGCACAGATTCCGCCGGCGGAATTGCGCACGGCGCGGGCGGACTTCCAGATGATCTTTCAGGATCCGTATGCGTCGCTCAATCCACGCATGACGGTGTTCGACGCGATTGCCGAGGCGATGCAGACGCACCGCAAGGTGCCTGCGGAGAAGATGGCGGAAGAAGTTTCATCGCTGCTAAACAAGGTGGGCCTCGCCTCGCGTTACAGCCGCAAGTATCCGCACGAGTTCTCGGGTGGCCAGCGTCAACGCATCGCCATCGCGCGCGCGCTGGCGGTTCAACCCAAGTTGATCGTGGCCGACGAACCCGTGTCGGCGCTCGACGTGTCAATCCAGGCGCAGATCATCAACCTGCTCGCCAAACTCACGCGCGAGATGCACCTGACGATGATCTTCATCTCCCACGATCTCTCGGTGGTGAAACACATCTCCGACCGCATCGCCGTGATGTATCTCGGAAAGATCGTCGAACTCGGCCCGGCAGCGCAGGTGTTCGAGCGGCCGCTGCATCCTTACACCAAGGCGCTGGTCAGCGCGGTGCATCTGCCCGATCCCGAACTGGAGCGGCAACGCCAGCGCATCATCCTTGCCGGCGATCCACCGTCGCCGATGAATCCACCATCGGGATGCGCGTTTCATCCGCGCTGTCCGTTTGCTGTGGGTGAGTGCGCGAATCAGACGCCTCGGCTGGAGACATTCCGTCCGGTGCATGAGGCGGCGTGTATCCGGCTGCGTGAAGTAAATCCTTCTTGAGCCACACTCCAACCGGCCTGAAGTGGCCGATCATTTCCCGCTGGGAGACGAATCCCGGACGAAGTCTGCCTCCACAATGCTGACGGAACCATTGCGGAATCCTGAGCACTTGCCTTCGACGACGACTTCGGTGCCGGCTTGCGCGAGGGGGACGGGCAGGAAACCCGAAGCCTCGCCCATAAGCTTCTGGCCATCAGTGGTCACGTAAACGCGTTTGTATTGCGGCGGCGGAGAGATGCGCGCTGTTGCCGCGGTGGCCAGGCCGGCCTGGCGAAACTGAACGTGGTAATGGGAGACGAACAGAGGCTTGTCGAAGCCGCTGATCATCCCGCGGAACCGGAGAAACTTCCCTTTGTAGCGCGCATCCGCCGCGGCAGGGTTGGCGCCGTAATGCGCGAGCAAGTCCTGCATGGTGACCGCGGCCTTGGGGTCGAGCGGCGACCACTGCTCGACGGCGGGAAGCGGCAAGGCGGCCACAACAACGGCTGGCGCCGGAGCGGCGCGGCTGCCGGGAGACGGCACAGTGGTGGCGGAAATAGCGCCCGGGCTGAGTTGTTGTTCGAGTTGCTTGATGCGCGCCTTCAGGTCGACGACCTCGGCGGCGAGGCGCCCGGCTTCGTGGGCTTTCGCAGTCAACTCGTCGAGCTTTTGTTTGGAGATGGTGACCAGTTCATCGGCCCGCGCAGTCGGCCCGAGTCGGCTACTAATGCTCAGACCAAGGAGGGTGGCCAGGAATAAAGGCCGGACGAAGTTGTGCAAACTCATGCCGGCATTCCTATGCCGATGATGGCGTGAGGGCAAGCCTGGATGATTTCAACGTGCTTGAGCGGGGAAAAGAAACTGTTGGACTTCGAGATGAGCCGGGACACTTCTCGGGCTCGCAGGGGAATAGAGCTCTCCCTTCGGGCTGCGTCTGCACCTACCCACGAAACTGTGGTGGCGATCTCAGGCCGGGTTAACGGCCGAGCGCATGCCTGCGGAACAGGTCTTTCACGTCCGTAGCGCCACTGCGTTCGATCATGTCGCGGTCGATGATCACTAGCGGTGAAGCCGTCGTCGTGATGCGGCCGGAACGCTTGAACTCCTGTTTGATCTTCGAACCTGTGACCTCGGTCTTCGACTCGACCGCCGGTTTCGCCGCCTCCTTGGAGGCTGCGGGCTGGGCCGACTTCAGATCGTCAGCATAGCCCGATTGAAGCGTCAAGGCAGTCGCGCACCATGCCAACGTGCCAAGCACCATCGTGTGAGCTTTCATTGTGTGGGGCATATCAGGAATCATTGGATTCCAATCAATCAATCGCGCTTTCAAGGAGAATTTCAAGTCCGACTTTCAGCGCGCGAGCCCGGAAAAGCCGCAATCGCGCTTCAAGGTTTCGCAGCGCATTTGGACGCTACCCGGGTGACGCTCATCAACCAGACGAAAGGGCCGACGCTCGCAAGGAACGTCGGCCCGTGATTCAAATAGATGCAGACTTAGAACTTCTTGCTCAACTGGAAGTAGATAAACCTGCCGATGATGTCGTAGGTGGACTTGTCGGTGTTGTCCTCGAACGAGGAGGCAATGAGCGGGGGCTTCTCGTCGGTGATGTTGTTCGCGCCGACAGCGACCCGGACTCCGTCATACCACGCCTTCTGGGCTTTGCCCTTGCCGAATTCGTAGGCGATTTGCAGGTCGATGGCAAACCAGCTATCTACCTTCCATGGGAGGCCGCTGAGGGTGAAGCCTTGGTCCGGTGCAGTGTTATCGAGCACCGACGGATGAAGGAAGCCGAGATCAGTGACTTCCGGGACGTACCGGGCACTGAGTGACGTGGTGAAATTCTGGTATTCCCATGTGACGCCCGTGTTGAGCTGCCACTTGGGCAACAGGCCTTGGCCACCGCCGATGCCGTTGACGCGGTCGGTGTACTGGTCGGCGTACTGGTATGGCCCAACCAAGGGATGCGCCGGGTCTAGATTGTTGAAGTGAATGACTGGATCATCGTAGAGGTAGCCGAACAGGTAGTTTGCGTTGGCGTAGAAAGTCCATTTGCCGCAGTTCTCGGTGGGAAGTTCGTACGTTGCCGAGAGGTCCAAGCCTTCGGTTTCGACTGATGCCCCGTTCGCATTCGGGACTCGCAGTCTGCCCCAGTTCGCCGACGTAATCTGGTCTGGAGTCGTCGTTGTTAGGACCGAGCCATCGTCGAAGGTGAAATTCGGCGCATAGATCGATCCCGAACCTTTTTGTTCCAAATCATTGACCATCGCCTGTTCCGAGAGTCGGAATATGTCGTTTTTCGTTTTGACGTGATAGTAATCGATGCTGATGGTGAGGCCCTTTATAGCTTTGGGCGAATAGACGATGCCGGCGCCGTAGTTCTCTGCATCGACGGGTTTCAACGTCGGATTGGAAATATTGATCGTCGTCTCTTGGAAGTTACCATCCGCGGTTGTGATAAAGGGAGTGTTCTGCGCGTCGCCACCAAACAACTGAAGCGTCGTCGGGGCGACGAAGCTTTGGGAGTATTGAGCGCGCAGAGTGAACTGTTCGTCCACGGGCTGCCAGCGCAGTTGCACCTTCGGGATCGCAGAATCGCCGCCAGGGGAGAACGATTCAAAGCGTCCGGCAGCCTTGATTTCGAGGCTGTGCAGGCCCGTGATGTCGTTTTTGGGTGAGGTGATCGGAATGCCAATCTCGGCATAGATGTTCCAGTTGTCTCGATGGCCTCTTGTCGGGTCTGAGGCCAGAAGCCCCGGTACCTTTCCAATCCGGGTCAAGCCGTCGAAATCGATGGCCAGCGATTCAGTTCCAAAGGCGCCGCCAACGGCGAAACCAAGTTTTCCGCCGGGGAGTTCAACCGGTTCGCCGGTGACTGTGAAATTCGCATCCCATTCTTCAGACTTGCCGGATTGGTAAAGGGTGGTGCTGATGGCATTGATCGTGTCCGCACTGTTCGGCCCGGCACGTGTCGGCCACGGCGCGGTCGGGGAGAAGAAAATGTTGTACATCGGCACAAACCCCGCCGTGGTCTGGAGCTTGCTGAATCCCGCGGCCGCCAAGGTGGGGTCGGGGTTGGGCTGGAGAGCCAGGTCCAACGCGGCGCCGTTGATCGCGTTGCGTGTGAACTGAGTCTGGTCGTACCGGTTGTAAGTGAATCCGGCGTTGTAAGTGTAACCCTTCTCAAGCTCGCCTTTGAGGCCGCCGACGAAGTGATAGTAGTCCGACAGGGCGTCGAAGAGGCGATTACCGCTCTGAATGAAGCGCGAACGCACACGCGGAGTGGCGGCCCCGCCGACCGGCCCTAAGTCGGTCTGGAAAGGGTTGAAGACGTTGTTCGCAGGAACAAAGATCTTTGCGTCGAACAGGCTGATCACAGGCGAAGGCGCTAACGCGCCGACGCTCTCGTGATTGGAGAAGAGGAAGTCGCCGAACAGTTGAACCTCCTTGCCGTGCAAGTCGTAGGTGCCCGAGGCAAACACTTGGCGCCGGTCCTGCGACAGGATCGAGTGAGTGCCGAATTCGGGCGTGTTGAGCAACGTAGCCGAACCTAAACCTACACCCGGTGCTCGGGTGTTTACATACGGGCCGAATCCATTGCCCGTGGGATCCACGTAGCCTTGGCTGATGGCATAGGCGTTGTACGCGTCGATCGCTCCAGGACCAACAAAAGAGTGGCCCGGGAAAACCGGCGGAGCACCAGGCGTGTGATAATTTCCCATTGCATCGGGAGGTCCACCGAGAAGGTTTGGGTTATACCCTGGGCGAGGAGTGCCTTGCGGCGCCTGTGGGCCAAGGAATGGAGCATTGGCCAACAGATAGACCGTGCCACCGTCTTGGACTTTACCGGCGTAGCTGGGGCTGATGTAACTTGCGCCGGCCAGACCCAAGGCCGCGCGTTCATTGTTATCCAAAGCGGCGATTGAATGGCGATCCCGACTCAACAGCGGATCGTTGTAGAAATATTGCGCACCGGCGATAAACGAGGCCTTTTCGGTGGTGATTCCGGAGACCACGTACACGCGGTGTTCGGAATACGTTCCTTTCTCAGTGGCGAAGCCGTAGTAACCCCCGATTTCGGTCCCATTGTAATCCTTCTTGGTGATGATATTCACGACCCCGCCCACGGCTTCCGAACCGTAGAGCGCCGACGC
>DATDFH010000745.1:0-17915 GCA_036522715.1 Verrucomicrobiia bacterium | reverse complement strand
GGCCGGGCGGAAGATGCGAGGCCGCCGAAGGACAAGCTTCCGCTCAGCGGCATGGGCGGGAAGCATGACTGGGGTGCTTTTCCCGACAGCCGCGAGAAAATGTCGGACTGGCAGATGGCCGGATGGGCGGCCGCATTTCTGGCGAAGCCACAATCGAAGCCCTTCTTTCTCGCGTGCGGGATCGTGAAGCCGCACACGCCCTGGTATGTGCCGAAGGAGTATTTCGATCTTTTTCCGCCGGATCGCATCTCGATTTCTGCCCTCGCCGCGAATGAGAGCGCGGGCCTGCCCGCAGTCGTCCAGGTCAAACCCAAGCAGATCAAGCAGGAGCTACCCATGGTTGCGAGGCGCAAGGAGATGGTGGCGGCGTATCTCGCGGCGTCGCGCTTCGCCGACGATTGCACGGGCCGCATTCTCGACGCGCTCGACAAGAGTCCCTATCGCGACAACACCATCGTCGTCATCTTCGGCGACAACGGCTACCAGTTTGGGGAAAAGAACCACTGGTCCAAAGGCGGGTTGTGGGAAGGATCAGCGCACATTCCGCTGGTGATCGCCGGGCCGGGAATCGCCAAGGGCCAGACCTCGACGCGTCCGGTGGGGCTCATTGATCTTTACCCGACTCTGCTCGAACTCGCCGGCCTGCCCGCGCGGCCCGACGTGGATGGCGTGAGCATCGTTCCGCTGTTGAAGAATCCCGCGGCGACGTGGGAACGTCCCGCGCTCACGACGAAAGGTTTTAGGAATCACGCGCTGCGCACTGAGCGCTGGCGCTACATCCGTTATGCCGACGGTTCGGAGGAACTTTACGACCACGACGCCGATCCGCTCGAGCAGACCAACGTCGCGTCCAAACCGGAGTTCGCCGGCCTCAAGACGGATTTGCAAAAGTGGCTTCCGAAAAAGGATTCACCGCGAAATCCAAATTCTCACGGCAGGAATTCGGACGATTAACCAGCACGACGCGAAATCACTCTCGACTTGTCCACTTCACTCTCACCATGAACGTCCGACTGCTCATACTCCTCGTTCTCGCCAGCCTGCAAGTGCGCGCCGCCTCGACCGCCAACGCGAAGCCCAACATCATCGTCATCCTCAGCGATGACTACGGCTGGGGCAGCGTCGGCTGCTACGGCGCGGCCGGCGTGAAGACGCCGAACCTCGTCCGGCTCGCGCGTGAGGGTCGGCGCTTCACACACGCATACGCGCCCGGCTCCGTCTGCTCGCCCACGCGCTACGGCATGATGACCGGTCGCTACTACTGGCGGACGAGCATCAAGGACGGCGAGGTGTTGCCCGGCAACGCGCCGCTGCACATCGAGACCAACCGCCTCACGCTCGCGTCGCTGTGCAAATCGCAGGGCTACACCACCGCCGCGTTCGGCAAATGGCATCTCGGCCTCGGCACCGAGCCGAAGCGCACCGATTGGAGCACACCGCTCAAACCCGGCCCGCTCGCCGTCGGCTTCGATCATTTCTACGGACTCGCGGCGAATCCGTGGAACGGCCCGCACAGCTTCATCGAGAACGAACAGGTGCTCGGCAAAGTCCCCGGCCAGGTCGTCGCCATCACCGGCAATCGCGAGGGCGCCACGACCACCGGCATCCTCAAACAGTTCGAGGTGGACTACATCATGGAATCGCTCACCGGCAAGGTGACCGATTGGATCGAGCAGAATCGCGCCGCGCCCTTCTTCGTTTATTTCGCGCCCAACGCCGTTCACGAACCCGTCGCGCCCAATCCGATGTTCACTGGCAGCCCTTATGGCAAATACGGCGACTTCATCCACGAACTTGACTGGAGCGTCGGCCAGGTGCTCGCCACGCTCGACAAACTCAAACTCACCGACAACACGCTGATTATTTTCACCAGCGACAACGGCGGTGTGGTCAACCGCAACAACGAACACGCCGCCAAGGCGATGGACGCTGGCCTCGCCATCAACGGCCCGTTGCGTGGCGGCAAACACGACATCTGGGAAGGCGGATTTCGTGAGCCGTTTCTCGTGCGCTGGCCTGGCAAAGTTCCCGCCGGCACCGTGAGCGACCAGGTTCTCTGCCTGACGGATGTGCTGGCGACCCTCGCCGCCGTGCTCAACACGCCGCTGCCGAAGGGCAACGCCGAGGACAGTTTCAACGCCCTGCGCGCGTTCACGGAGGCCCGGCCCGGCGCGCCCATCCGCGATCACGTCATCCTCCAGGCCGCTGACGGAGTCTATGCCGTCCGCGCCGGCGACTGGAAATTGATCGAGCGCAAAGACCCGCCGAAGATCGAGGCGCGCAACAAAAAGAAGGCGGCGCAGTCCGAGAAGAAGAAGAAAGCCGCGCCGAAACAGGATGAACTCTTCAACGTCGTTACCGATGTGGCTGAGGCGAAGGATGCGGCATCCTCAAATGCCGACCGCGCTGCGCAGATGAAGAAGCTGCTCGTCGAAGCCCGCGACCGCGGCTTCACACGACCGGGCGCGAAGTGAACCGCGCCTCAGCGCTTCGCATCCGCAGCGGCCTTCGGCACGAACTTGAGCGCCACGCCGTTGATGCAGTAGCGCTGGTCGGTGGGCGTCTTGAAGCCCTCGCCCTTGAAGACGTGGCCGAGGTGGCCATTGCACACGGCACAGCGCACTTCGACGCGCGTCATGCCGGCCGAGCGGTCCTCGATCTGGCGGACGTTCTTCGCGTTGGCCGGGTCGTAAAAGGAAGGCCAGCCGCAGTGCGAATCGAACTTGTGGTTGGAGGAGAACAGTTCCGCGCCGCAGCCCGCGCAATAATATGTGCCGCCGCCCTGGTGCTTGAACTCGTCGTAGGTCGCCCCAAACGCCCGCTCGGTGCCGGCTTCGCGCAGGACGTGATACTGCTCGGGGGTTAGTTGCGCGCGCCATTCGGCGTCGGTCTTGGTGACGGCGGCGGCGGGTTGGACTGGAGATTGGTTGGCGGTGTTCATGGCGGGGGCGCTGGTGTCCTTGGCCGCGCAGCCGCATAGCGCGGCGAGCACGGCGATCAGGCTGAAGCCGGCGTGAATTCGGTTCATGGTGTTGACGATACGTTTCCCGGCGCGCTGCGCAAGAGCAGGAACACGCGCAGTTTTCCCTTAACCTCGCCCCTTCCCTCCGCCGTCTGGCTTCGCGTATGATCTCGCCCATGCGTTACCCACGGCTCCTGCTCTTTGCGTTCCTTGCACTCGCTTGCGGTCATTCCCTCGCCGCCGACACCAAGCGGCCGAACATTCTCTTCATCATCTTTGACGACTGGAACGGCAGCACGCACGCGGGCGCCTACGGTTGCACGTGGGTCAAGACGCCGAACTTCGACCGCGTCGCGCGCGAGGGCGTGTTGTTCAAGAACGCCTTCACGTCGAACCCCAAGTGCAGCCCGTGCCGCGCGAGCATTCTCACCGGGCGCAACACCTGGCAGCTCAATGAAGCCGTCTCGCACGGCGGCTACTTCCCCGCGGGCTTCGAGACGTATCCCGACCTGCTCGAAAAGGCCGGCTACACCGTCGGCCTTACCGGCAAGGGCTGGGGGCCGGGCGATTTCAAGACGCTCGCCAAGCGCACGCGCAATCCCGCCGGGCCGAGTTTTGACAAACTCAATCAGCCGGTCATCGCGAAAGGCATCAGCCCCAACGATTACCCCGGCAACTTCGGCGAGTTCCTCAAGCAGCGCGACAAGTCCAAGCCGTTCTGTTTCTGGATGGGCTTCCACGAACCGCACCGCGGCTACGAATGGAACTCCGGCGCGCGCCTCGGCAAGAAGCTCGATGACGTGAAGGTTCCCGCGTTCCTGCCCGACACCGAGATCGTCCGGCGCGACCTGCTCGATTACTCCGTCGAGGTCGAGTGGGGCGACACGCAGATCGGCCGCGCGCTGAAGTTTCTTGAGGACGCCGGCGAACTCGATCACACGCTCGTCGTCGTTACGTCCGATCACGGGATGCCGTTTCCGTACGTGAAGGGGCAGATTCACGAGGACGCGTTTCATCTGCCGATGGCGATGCGCTGGCCCGAAGCCATCAAGCCCGGCCGCGTGGTCGAGGATTTCGTCAACGTCCGCGACCTCGCGCCGACCTACATGGAACTGGCCGGCCTCAAGCCGCACGCGCAGATGACCGGCAAGAGCCTCGCGAAGATTCTGCGTTCGCCCAAATCCGGCTGGATCGAGAACCGCGACGTGATGCTCGCCGGCAAGGAGCGCCATGACATCGGCCGGCCCAACGATCTCGGCTATCCCGTGCGCTGCCTGCGCACGAAGGATTTTCTCTACGTCCACAACTTCCACCCCGAGCGCTGGCCGGTGGGGAATCCGGAGACCGATTTCGGCAATTGCGATCCCGGCCCCTCGAAGGAAGTCGTGAAGGCGCTCGGCGGGCACTTCTACGAACTCTGCTTTGGCAAGCGCCCGGCCGATGAGCTTTACGACCTCAAGAAGGATCCCGAGTGCGTGAACAACCTTGCCAGCGAACTGGCCTACACGCAGACCGTCGAGGAGATGCGCTACAAGCTGGGCAGCCTCCTCAAGGATGAGGGCGATCTCCGCATGGAGGGCAAGGGCGACATCTTCGAGGCCTACCAATATCAGGGCGGCCGCGGCAAGGGCTACGAGACGTGGCTCAAGGAACAGGAAGCCACCAAGCTCGATGAGTTGAAGAAGAAACTCGACGCAGGCGGCGCGAAGCCCGACAAGGCCGCGCGAAGGAAGAAGGCGAAGGCGGAGTAGCCGAGGCGTCGATTCAGGCGAGGACGAAGGTAGTCCGGCGGTGTCCTGATTTCGCAGGCGGAACGATTCGGAGCAAGACAGGTGAAAGAACAGCGACGCGGCGGTGACTTGCTGCAGTTTCTCGGATTGACCTCCGCGGTTAACTGCGTCGTTCAAAATGTGAGTACCTCTTCACGAAAAGTGACAAGCTTCGGAGGATCTCGGTTGTGATTCGGCGATGCGCCGTTAAAATGCGCGGCAAAATGCTGGCGCCAGCTCCCATCCTTCTTCCCCTCCCGACCATTCCGCGCTTGCCACCGCGCAACGACTCGAATCGTGTTGAACGCGAAGATCGGCCGGCGCACGACTGGTATCGGTTCATTTTGTCGTATCCGCCTCACCTTGTGCGGCAATATGTTGATAGTTTCGGCCTTGATGCCAAAGCTAGTGTCCTCGATCCGTTTTGCGGCACTGGGACAACCGTTGTTGAATGTCAGAAGCTAGGACTGCGGGGAGTCGGTATTGAGGCGCACCCGATGGCTCACTTTGCCAGCGCCACCAAAGTAGATTGGACGCCCGACCCAGATCAGCTCGAACGAACCGCCGCAAAGATTGCCGAGCGGGTGCTGGACAAGTTGGAACGAATGGGGATTACCGATGACCCTCAGACCTGTCTGCTGAGGGAAACTCCGGAGCGTGTGCAGCTTCGGGAGTTGCCAGCCGATGCCGCCAAGCTCCTGCTCAGTGATTCAATCAGTCGGCTTCCGTTGCACAAGACGCTCCTGTTGCTCGAAGAGATCGATGTCTCACCGCGTTTTCGCGCGCATTTCCGACTCGCGCTTGCACGTGCTCTCGTAACGACGATCAGCAACCTTCACTTCGGCCCAGAGGTTGGGGTCGGCCCCGCTAAGGAGGATGCCCCGGTCGTCTCCACATGGTTGGCGCGAATCTGCCAAATGGCTCATGACCTTCGTGCTCTGAAAAAGCTTCGCACAATCCGGGCACGAGTCCTGAATGCTGATTCCCGGATTGCGCCTGCTCTCTTGGAACCAAAATCCATTGAAGCAGTAATAACTTCGCCGCCGTATCCTAACGA
Source organism: Verrucomicrobiia bacterium (assembly GCA_036522715.1). Classification (GTDB taxonomy): domain Bacteria; phylum Verrucomicrobiota; class Verrucomicrobiia; order Limisphaerales; family JACQFS01; genus DATDFH01. The sequence goes on along the minus strand of DATDFH010000745.1, from coordinate 12,127 downwards.
AAAGGACTACACAAGGACTACTCGGCTCGAAAGCGTGATCCTCGGCTTTTTCCGCGACAAGGCTGCCCTACGGGCGATTAAACGCACCATGCTCCGCTCCAACACACGAGGCGTGTACAAGGCAGACGATGACGATCGGTGGATTCGAAAGCACCCTGAGATCGAGCAGCTAGCAGTTGAGATTGAGCGGCGAAGGATTGCGATGGGGAAGACGAGCGGGTTCGAGCGACTGTATGCTCGCGTTACAAAACTCTACTTTGGTGGGATGGCGAAGCACTTGGCAGAACTGCGACCGGTTCTACGCCCTGGAGCTCAGCTTGCGTATGTAGTCGGCGACCAAGCATCCTATCTGCGTGTGATGATCCGCACCGGACAGCTTCTCGGCTCGATCGCCGAACAACTAGGTTACAAAGTCAGCAGCTTGGATCTCTTCCGAACGCGTCTCGCCACCGCGACAAAGGAGCAACTCAGAGAGGAAGTACTCGTTCTCCGATGGCGCGGAACCCGATAATCCTATGGCCGATCAAAACCAGTATTCTCAAATCATCGTTCACATCTTTCGTGCCCACTATCGTAAGGGATCGACTGAATTCGTTTTTGACCGCGAAGAGATCGTGCAAGCGGCAAGTTCCCTCGGGCTACAGCGACCTCGAAACGTCGGCGACGTTGTTTACACGTTCCGTTTCCGGCAGCCGTTTCCTGCTGAAATCCTCGCTACTGCGCCTAAAGGCAAGGAATGGATTCTCCGGAAGGTGGGACGTAGCCAGTATAAATTTGTGCTTTCTGCTCAATGGACACTGGCACCGAACCCTGCCCTCAGCGTGATCAAGGTCCCTGACGCGACACCGGGTGTAATCGCTCGCTATGCTCTTGGCGACGAACAAGCCTTGCTTGCTGGACTCCGGTATAATCGGTTGGTCGATCTCTTTACCGGGCTCACGTGCTACTCGCTGCAAAATCACCTCCAGACTTCCGTCGTGGACATCGGGCAGGTGGAGACAGATGAACTCTATATTGGACTTGATCGCCGCGGTTGCCACTACGTGTTGCCGATTCAGGCAAAAGGTGGACGCGATAAACTGGCCCTTGTGCAAATCGAGCAAGACCTCGCACTGTGCGCAGAGAAGTTCGCCTCGCTCATCTGTCGCCCGCTGGCGGCACAGTTCATGGCAGAAGAAGTCATCGCGCTTTTTGAATTCGAAGATGGAGATGAAGGGGTGCGTGTGCGCGAAGAGCGACACTACCGTCTTGTCCCTCAAGAGCAATTGACGCTGGCGGAGTTGGACCGCTACCGGAAGTCCGTCAACTCGATGCCCTAACTTCGTGCTCTTCTTTTCACCGCCGCTGCGCGAGGAGCATCTCGTTGTACTTGTTGGCCACGGTGAGGAGGTTGGCGAGCGTGGGTGGGTCCTCGAAGGCGGAGGTGTCGATCAAATCCACGCCGTTGGTATTGGCGGAACTGTTCGCGGCGGCGGCGGCGCCGAGCGCGGCGGTGATCGCGTCGCTGAGTTGCGGTCCTTGCCGGGATTCCCTCAAGGAACTGCGGAATTGCGCGTGTACGGAGCGATATGCAGCCTGCACAAGGCGATGTACAGGATGTACGGCGCTCTGTACAGCCTGTACGGAGCAAGTTGCAGCCTGTACAAGGCGATGTACAGCCTGTACGGAGCAATGTACAGCCGGTACATTGCGATGTACAGCCTGTACGGGACGATGTACAGGCTGTACAGAGCGAGTTGCAGCGTGTACAGAGCGAGTTGCAGCGTGTACGGAGCAATGTACAGGGTGTACGGGACAATGTACAGGATGTACGGAACGATGTACCGGGTGTACGGAGCTTGTTGCAGCCTGCGCGGAGCCTGTTACCAGCGGTGAATTGCAGGCATTCGGAAGGCATCCGGGACAATTTGGCAGATGCCAGCATTCCCACCATGGAAACGCAGACAACGGGTGCTTCTTCCCGCTGTCGTCGCCGCCACCGGACAAGCGTCGTGTGGCAAACCGGCCATCAAGACTTCACCCCTTGCGCATAGACATGATGCGTGACCACGAGCGCGAGCAGAATGACACCGCACACCGCCGCGACGAGGAACGCGCGCGGGACGCTGTGCTTCTTGGCCACCGCGCCCATGATCGACGGGATCACCGTCCAGCCAATCGACGCCATGCCGAAGAGCACGCCGACGGCGCGGCCGTGAACCTCGACGGGGAAATGCGTGAGCAGCAGCGCCATGAGGTTCGGGAAGAACGGCCCGGCGAGCAGGCCCGCGAGCACGAGCAGTCCGAAGGTCAGCCCGCGGCGGGTTGAGAAGACCAGCCCGAGCATCGTGAGGGTCATCGCCACGGCGAGCGCGATGTGAACGAGGCGCGCGGTGTGCACGGTCTCGACGGCGGTGGCGGTGCTGTTGTTTTCGATGACCGCCGCGATGAGGCGCGAGCCCATGAAGCAAAACCAGAACGCCGAGAGCGCCCACGCGTCGATGCGCGCGGAACGTTTTTCATCTTCGCCCGCGGGCTTGAGGCGTTGAACCAGGGTCGTCGCCCACGCAGCGGTGCAGGATTCGATCGGCACCCAGAAGAGCAACGTCAGGCCGCAGAGCCACATCACCGGGTCGCCCATGAGCACGCCGAAGCCGACGGGCTTCGCGGAGGGCGCGCCTTGCATCTCGACGGGCAGCGCCATCAGGAAGGGCAGGAGCGTGAGCAGACCCAGCGCCGACACGCCGCGGCTGAAGCCACCCTTGCGGATGAGCCACACGGTGACGATGGGCGTCAGGAACGCGCCGAGGCCGAAGAAGCAATCGAGGAGGTTCGTCGCCATGAAGACGTTCGTGTAGGCGAGATACATGAGGACGTTGGCGACGTTGATCATCGCGGCCCAGCCCGCCGAGAGCATCGCCACTGCGACGACGGCCCAGCGGTAATGTTGCGCGCGGCTCAAGGTGAAGAGCGAGAGCGCCACCAGTGCCGTGCCGCTGAGCCACACGCCCTTGCGCCCGAGTGCGTCGGCGAGAAAACCGGACATGAGGATGATCGGCCCGACCATGAAGCCGAACGACGCGATGAGGCCGCCGACTTTTGCCTCGTCGAGCTTGAGCCGTTCGGCGAGCGGAAGTTTCACTGCGCCGAGCACGGCGTAGCACATGCCGGTGATCGGGAGGCTCAGGACCATGAAGGTTTGGAGGTAGGTCATGCGGGGTCAGGGCTGGAGGTTGTGCGGCCGTTTGCGCAAGTGTGGGCGGTGTTGCGTCCGTGTTTAGAGGAAGCGTGGCGGCGTGGCGAATCTTTTCTCGCCGGGAGCGTCCGTAACGTTTTATCGTCCAGCGTCGTCTCACACCGAAATCCAAAGCCATCATGAAGCGAATCATTCTCCTCATCGCCGCGCTGTCTCCCCTGCTCGTCGCGGTTCAATGCACTCACGCCGCCGACACGAAGAAGCCCAATGTCCTCTTCATCGCCATCGATGACCTGCGCGATTGGGTCGGTTACCTCGGCCACAATCCGCAGACGAAGACGCCGAACATCGACCGGCTGGCGAAGATGGGGACGGCGTTCACCCGCAGCTATTGCGCGGCGCCGGTGTGCAATCCCTCGCGCGCGGCGCTGATGTCGGGCCTGCGGCCGTTCACCAGCGGCGTGTACAACAACAACAACGACTGGCGCACGGCCATTTCAGAAGACCTGCCGCTGACGACGACGTTCCGCAAAGGAGGCTACTTCGTGTGCGGTGCGGGAAAGATTTACCACGAATCCTACAAGCGCCGCAGCGAGTGGGACGATTACCTGGAGAACGAAGGCGGCGGCAAGGCGGAGGCGAAGTTGTCCAAGAACGCGAAGGGCGACGGCGTGGGCGGCATCAAGTTCGCGCCCCTGGATTGCGCGGACAGCGCGCTGCCTGATTACAAGATCACCGACTACGGCATCGCGCAGTTGCAGAAGAAGCATGACAAGCCGTTCTTCCTCGCCGTCGGACTGCACAAGCCGCACATGCCGTGGAACGTGCCGCAAAAATATTACGACATGTTCCCCGCCGACAAGATCGTGCTGCCGCCGTATCTGGAGAAGGACCTCGAAGACATCCCGCCGTCGGGCGTGAAGATGGCCAAGCCCGAAGGCGACCACAAAAACATCCTCGACTCCGGCCGTTGGAAGGAAGCCGTCCAGGGCTACCTCGCCGCGATCGCCTACACGGACATGAACATCGGCCGCCTGCTCGATGCGTTCGACAAGTCGGCCTATCGCGACAACACGATCATCTGTTTCTGGTGCGACCACGGTTGGCATCTCGGCGAGAAGCAGCATTGGCGGAAGTTCGCGCTCTGGGAGGAGGCGACGCGCGCGCCACTCCTCTGGGTCGTCCCCGGCCTCACCAAACCCGGCAGTGTGTGCGAACGCACGGTGGATTTCATGACGATTTATCCGACGCTCACCGACCTTTGCGGCATCCCGACGCCCAAGCACGTCGAGGGCACGAGCATCCGCCCGCTGCTCGCCGATCCGAAGGCGAAGTGGGACAAGCCTGGCATGACGACTTATCAGTTCAAGAACCACGCCGTGCGCACGGAAGGTTGGCGCTTGATCCGTTACGCCAACGGCGAGGAGGAATTCTACAACGAGCAGACCGACCCGAACGAATGGACCAACCTCGCGAAGGATCCGAAGTACGCGGGCACGAAGGCCGAACTCGCGAAGCTGTTGCCCGATCACAACCAGGCCGACATTGGCGGCGGCAAGAACAAGGGCGCGGAAGATTTCGGCGATACGCCGAAAAAGAAGCGCAAGGCGGCGAAGAACAAGTAGTCAGCAAGTCTCCCAACGAAACCCAAATATGAACGTGAAAATGAATTCCCTCCTCAGCCGCCTGCTCGCGGTTGCCCTCGTCGCGACTTGCGTCGCTCTCAACGCCCACGCCGCCGGCAAACCCAACATCCTCGTCATCCTCGGCGACGATCTCGGCTGGGGCGAGTTGAGCTGCCAGGGCGTCACGCACCAGGTGCCCACGCCGAACATTGATTCCATCGCGAACAACGGCATCCGCTTCACCAGCGGCTACGTCAGCGGGCCGTATTGCAGCCCGACGCGCGCGGGTTTCATGACCGGGCGCTACCAGCAGCGTTACGGGCATGAGTTCAATCCCGGGCCCGCGGAAGCTGCGGTGGAAAACTTCGGCCTCTCACTCAAGGAGAAAACCATTGGCGACCACCTCCACGCTGCGGGCTACGCGACCGGTTGGTTCGGCAAGTCGCATCTCGGCTACAAGCCGCCGTTCCATCCGCTCAAGCGCGGCTTCGATGAGTATTTCGGCTTCCTCGGCGGCGCGCACGATTACCTCGATGCCGCCGCCGACAAGAACAACCCGATCCTGCGCGGCACCGAGCCGGTCAACAACATCGGCTACACCACCGAGGCGTTCGGGCAGCAGGCGGTGGATTTCATCGAGAAGCATCACGCCGGGCCGTGGTTTTGTTATCTGCCCTTCAACGCCGTCCACGCGCCGCTGGAGTCCACCACGAAATATCTCGGCCGCTTCACCAGCGTCGAGGACCAGAAGCGCCGCACGTTCTGCGCAATGCTCTCCGCGATGGACGATGCCGTCGGCGCGGTGCTGAAGAAAATTCGCGAACACAAGCTGGAGGAAAACACGCTGATCTTTTTCTTCAGCGACAACGGCGGGCCGACGCCTTCGACGACTTCGGGCAACGGCCCGTTGCGCGGATTCAAGGCGCAGACGTGGGAAGGCGGCATCCGAGTGCCGTACATGATCCAGTGGAAAGGCCACCTGCCCGCCGGCAGGCTGGACCCGCGCCCGGTGATCCAGCTCGATATCCTCCCCACCGCGCTCGCCGCCGTCGGCGTGGACGCCAAGCCCGACTGGAAACTCGACGGCGTGAATCTGCTGCCCTACCTCACCGGCGAAAAATCCGGCTCGCCGCACGACGCGCTCTACTGGCGCTTCGGCCAGCAGGTCGCCATCCGCATGGGCGACTGGAAGCTCGTCAAGGGCGCGGGGAGCGCGGCCATCGAAGGCAACAATCGCGTCAGCAAGGCGAGCATGAACGGCGCGGAGCTTTACAACCTCGGCGCCGACATCGGCGAGAAAACCAATCTCGCTGACAAGGAGCCGGCGAAGGTGAAGCAACTCGCCGCCCTGTGGGACAAATGGAACAGCGACAATATCGACGCGACTTGGGGTCCGGTTGACCGCGGCGCAAAGAAAAACGGGAAGAAGGGCGCCAAGAAGAAGAACAAGTAAAGCTGCGCTCCGCCTCACGGGAACGGCCGGCGAGCCGAGACGTGTCGCCGTTAGGACCGGCTCCCGGGTCTCACCACAACACCCTTCGATCGGCTTGCCGATGAATTTCCCCACCAGCCGGCAGCGTCGGAAGTCACGACTTCATGAACACGCTCAACAGTCCCAACACTTCCAAGACGGCTGGCTCACTCCAAAAACTTCCGCGCCGAAGCTTCCTGAAGACTTCCACCACCGCTGCACTCGGCACCGCTCTGCCGCTGAGTTTCCCGCACGTCGCCCGCGCCGTGAACGTAAAGACCGACAAGCTCAAGCTCGGCCTAATCGGTTGCGGTGGGCGCGGCTCGGGCGCGGCGCAGCAGGCGCTCACAGCGGACAGCAACACCGAGCTGTGGGCGATGGGCGACGTGTTTGCCGACAAGATTGATCTCAGCCAGAAGTCGCTCGAAGTGCAGTTCAAGGACAAGCCGGGGCGCGTGAATGTTGCCGACGATCGCAAGTTCATCGGTCTCGACGCCTACCAAAAAGTCATCAACAGCGGCGTGGACATGGTGCTGCTCGCAGCGCCCGGCGGGTTTCGCCCGCTCCACATGCGCGCCGCGGCGGAGGCCGGGAAACACATGTTCGTCGAGAAGCCGACGGGCATTGATCCGACCGGCGTGCGCACGGTGCGCGAAGCGGCCGAGATCGCGAAGCGCAAGGGCCTCGCGGTGCGGCAGGGGTTTGCGATGCGTTACGACCTGGCCTATCGCGAGGCGATTAAGCGCGTGCACGACGGCGCGATCGGCGACGTGGTGGCGATTTATTCCACACGCATGAGCAACCGCCTCTCGCGCTTCGACGGCTCGCGCAAGCCCGAGTGGGGCGACCTCGAATGGCAGTTGCGCAACTGGCACCTCTTCCTCTGGCTCTCCGGCGACTGGATCATGGAAGTGAGCGTTCACAGCGTGGACAAGATTCTCTGGGCGATGAAGAACGTGCCGCCGGTGAAATGCCACGCCAGCGGCGCGCGCTGGCAGCAGACCGTCGGCAATGTCTGGGACCAGTTCGACGTGACCTACTACTGGGAGAACGGCACGTTTGCCGTGCTGAAGACGCGTTACATGGACAAGTGCCACAACCAGCACGACGACCTCATCATCGGCACCAAGGGCCGCTGTTACCTCCGCTCGCCGCTGGCTGAAATCACCGGCGCGAACCCGTGGAAATTTTCCGGGCCGAAGGACGCCATGCACCAGGTGGAGCACGACGAACTTTTCGCCGATCTGCGCGCGGGAAAAATCCCCAACGACGGTGAATCGATGGCCAACAGCACGCTCGCCGGCATCATGGGCCGCATGTCCGCCTACACCGGCAAGGAGGTCACGTGGGAAATGGCGCTCAACTCCAAGCTCGACACGATGCCGAAGAATCTCGCGTGGGACATGAAACTCGACGTGCCGCCGTTCTCCGAGCCGGGCAAGACGCCGTTCGTGTGAACCGCCAATCTGCGCAGATCATCACTGATTCACCGTGGCGCAAAGGGCGTGGCACGTTTGCAGCAAAGCTAAAATGTGATGGGCGAGGAGCGTGAAAACCTGTTAACATTGCGCCATGACGATTGAAGACCTGAAGGGCGTGGTTCATTCTGACCCCGAAATCATGGGCGGCACTCCGGTGTTCGTCGGCACGCGCGTGCCGCTTCAGAACCTGATCGACTACCTCGAAGGCGGTGAGTCCATTCTGGATTTCCTCGATGGCTTTCCGTCCGTGAAGCGCGAGCAGGTCATCGCCGTCATCGAAGCCGCCAAGCTCAAGATGCTTGAGACCGTCTGATTCATGCGCATCTTGATTGATGAATGCCTGAACTGGCGGCTGGGGCGCGCGCTCACCGGGCATTACGCCGTCTCGGCGCAGAAGATGGGCTGAAGCGGCATCGAGAACGGAAAACTCCTTGCGCTGGCCGTCGAAAATGGTTTCGACGTGTTCCTCACCGGCGACCGCAACCTGAGTTTCCAGCAGAACACCACGCAATTTCGCATCGCGGTCGTGGTGCTGGAGGCCGACGGAATTCAACTTCACCAAACGCTGCCGCTGATGCCCAAAGTGCTGGCCCTGCTGCCGACGCTGCAGCCGGGGCAGGTTGTGAAGGTCGGCCCATGAAGCACAATGGAACCCATCCTCGACGGTGGGCCGGAACGACCGGCCAAAAAGCGCTCCGCTCATTGCGCCGCGCCGTTCGCAACCTCCGCGCGGAAAATCGCCGCCTCGGCCTGCCGCTGATCGTTTGGAAAGACGGCAAGGTTCAGGAAGCTAAGGCGTGACCGCCCCGCGTGCCGACGAGGGCGCGCCCGCTCAACTTATTACCGATTGGAGGTTATGATTCTGGACTGGCAGGCTGCATCGAACCTGTTGCGTCGGATTCAGTCGGCGTATTGGTTGCTTTGCTGCCTTTGTTGGATCGCGCCGTAAGAAGTCGAGACACGGCGGTCGTCAATTCGGCTTCCTCCTTGAGCGCCTGATCGAGTCGTTCGGCAAGCTCCGACAATACTACGCGAATACTTCTGGCCAGCTCCAAGCATTGCTCGTCGTCTTGAGCATGCAGTCCCTCGCTAAGAGCGTTGTGAAGCAGCAGAAGCGGATTGTGCCCGTCAATTTTCAGCACGTCGGGGATCCCTTTCTTGATTTTCTGGATCGCCTTGTTGAACTGAGTCTCGGCTTTCGCAACCTGGAGTTCCTTAATGACCTTAGGGCTTGCTCCAATTCGCTCACACACCTTGATCATTTCGTCGATGATGCGCCCTTTCTGATTCTCAACGACTCGCCTGTAGTAGCCGAAGGCGCCGATACCCATTCCTTGAGATTCAGCCCTGCGACCCTTGAAGAAGAAATCACGGTCGGGGCCAATCAACTTGTTGACCCGTGTCGGCACATGAGGACCGAACGCCGGCCACTCGCCGATCTTTTCCGCATCGCCTCGCAGCGTCTCTCGGTTCTTCAATTCGAGATTTACCAAGAGCGCGAACAGCTTGGAGGACTGTTTACAGTGGCGACACCGATAGAGAAGGTACGTCCAAGCACGCTGGTTGTAGTTGAACGTGCCGCCGTGCCCTTGAAGGTCAAAAAATGTCTCCCGGTCGCAGGCTTGGTTTTCACAAAAGAGCTTGATCGGCGGAGCACCTATACTCCAGGTGCCTTCGCTTGTCCGATCCGCCAAGAGGTTCACTATGCGCAGCTGCCCCGGCGGAACGCTCGAAAGGAAATCCGCCAAAATCAGGATTTTGCTCGCGGTTGCAGCTGGTGAATCTGGTTCCACATTCTCGCTCACGTCGCGAGTTTAGGTAAATGGAATCAATTCCGTCCATTTGAAAACTCGGTCCCTGCGCTGGCATCCGTGTTCATCAGTGTTCATCCGTGGTTGAAAATTCCCCGTGTTCATCCGCGCCGGTTCGTGGCAGGATTTTTCCCGTGAAACCCATCGCCGCCTCCGCCACGTCGCGACGCCAGTTTGTCAAAGCCACCGCGGCCGTTGCCGCGGCGGCATCCGTCAGTGAAGTGAGCCTTGCGCCGACGCCGTCGCGCAAGGCCACGGGCACCAGCACGCTCAAGACGGACGTGCTCGTGTGCGGCGGCGGTTGTGCGGGCACGGCGGCGGCGCTCGCGGCGGCGCGGCGCGGCGCGAAGGTGTTGCTCGTCGAGAAGGCGCCGTTCGCGGGCGGCATCATCACCAACGTCGGCCTGCCGTTCTTCGACGGCATCGCGCACATCGCCGACCGGCGCATCGTCGTGCGCGGCATCGCGCTGGAGCTGCTCTCCAAGTCCGGCGTGTGCGCGCCCGACGCCACGCACACGGAGAAGCACAATCCCGTCATCCGAAACAGTTTTCAGTTCAAGCTGCTGCTCGACCAGTTGCTCACGGAGCAGAAGGGGCGGCTCACGGTGCTGTTCAACTCGTTTGCGTGCGGCGCGAAAACTTCCGGCGGGCGCATCAGCTCGGTGCAGGTGGCGAACAAGGACGGCCTCGTGAACATCGAGCCGCGCGTCGTGGTGGATTGCACCGGCGACGCGGACGTGGCGGCGTGGGCGGGCGCGCCGTTCGAGCAGAACACCAAGGTGCAACCGCTCACGCTGCATTTCCGGATCGGGCACGTGAAGAAGATGTCGAACATCGGCAAGGCCTGCAAAGAATCCACCGCCAAGGCGCAGGCGCGCGGCGAGCTGCCGTTCTACTACGGCCCCGGCGTGATGTTCCTCTATGGCGACGACGAGGTGTATATCCACGGCGTGCGCGTCCCGGCCGACCCGACGGACGCCGCCGACCTCACGCGCGCCGAGATGCAGGGCCGCGCGGATGCGTGGGCGATGTTCCAGGCGTGGAAGAAGGACGTGCCGGCGTTTGCGGACTCGTATTTCATCGAGGCGTATCCGTGGATCGGCGTGCGCGAATCGCGCCGGCTCATCGGCCGCCACGTGCTCAGCGAGGATGACCTGATGAAGAGCCGCCGCTTCGACGATGCCATCGCGACCGGCTGCTGGTATCTGGATCTGCACCCGAACAAGACCACGCTCACCGGCGCGAATGATTTTGATCCGAAGAAGGTGCAGCCCGCGCCGTATGACATCCCGTATCGCTCGTTGCTGCCGCAAAAGATCGAGAACCTGCTCGTCGCCGGTCGTTGCCACTCCGCCACGCGCGGCGCGCACGCCTCCACGCGCGTGACCGCGACGGCGATGGCAATAGGTGAAGCCGCCGGCCTCGCCGCCGCGATGGCGGTGGGCGCGAAGAAAGGCCCGCAGGAAATCGGCGGCGTGAAAGTGCGCGAAGCGTTGTCCGCGGTGGGCGCTGGGCCGTTCACGGAGGCGTGAGGCAAGGGAAATGAAGAGATTAACCGCGAAACACACGAAATACGCGAAAGACCGGATGAAGAATTTCTTTTCGCGTGTTCCGCGTCTTTCGCGGTTCCTGTAACCTGCTCTTCCATGAACACAGATCTGATATTTAAGGAAGAGAGTTACAAAATTGTAGGCGCGTGCTTCGAAGTTTACCGCGAGAAGGGCTGCGGCTTCCTGGAGCCGGTTTATCAGGAGTGCCTGGAAATCGAATTCCGGCTTCAAGGGATCCTGTTCGTGCCGCAGAAACCACTGGCGCTCGAATACAAAGGCACGCCGCTAAAGCAAAAGTATGAGCCAGACTTCCTCTGCTACGAGAAGATCGTCCTCGAAATCAAAGCCGTGAAGGAACTGGCCGACGAACACCGCGCACAGGTGCAAAACTACCTAAAGGCGACGGGTTACCAACTCGGGCTGCTTGTGAACTTCGGCCATTACCCGAAAGCGGAGGTAGAGCGCATCGTGGCCACGCGCGGCAGGTATGGAGGGAACTAGGGACGAAGAGTGTCACCGCCAAATACACGAAATACGCGAAGGCGAAGCAGAAAGCCTTTCGCGTATTTCGCGTGTTTCGCGGTTCAAAATCTCTGCCGTTCACTGTCTCATCGGTCCATGAATGTCACGCTCCGCCTGTTCTCGTTCCTCCTGCTCTTGCCGTGGTCACTTCAAGCCGCCGAACCGACGCGACCGAATGTGTTCTTCATCGCCATTGACGACTTGAACGACTGGATCGGTTGTCTCGGCGGGCATCCGCAGGCGAAGACGCCCAACATGGACCGGCTGGCAAAGCGCGGTGTGCTGTTCACTCACGCGCACTGCGCGGCGCCGTTGTGCAATCCGTCGCGCGCGGCGGTGTTCGGCGGCCGGCATCCGTTCGAGACCGGCGTGTTTGCCAATGACGAGAAGAACATCCGCAAGGTCCGGCCCGACCTCGTGCTGATTCCGCAGCATTTCAAGCAGGCGGGCTATCGCACGTTCGGCACCGGCAAGCTGCTGCACCAGACGAGC